>NZ_JBLYPL010000008.1:0-270737 GCF_051851855.1 Rahnella sp. ATs2
TGAGCAGGGGCTTGTATTACTCTGACTGAGTTGCTTATAAAACCACTTTCTTTAAAGCGAAAGCTATTTATAAACTAGGTTGTCAGATAGTTCTGTGCTTTAGCAAGACCATCGGAAATTTGTGAATACGCTTTGTTCACCGCATTACTGGTGTCACTTACCGCGTCCTGACCAAAGTTTGATAGGCGATCGGCAACTTTATTCACATCTTCCGACCAACCTGCACCATTAACCATTTCAATATCATGTTCTGTTAATTGTTTCATCTTAGGCCTTCCTTTTAATCTGTTAAAGCAAGTCCCCTAAAAAACCGGGGGCGATGAAAACATTGAGTAATGCTATGGAGATAATTTCTACGCAATGTCTTCACAGGGATTAAGCCTAGAGCACTGGCGGCGGAATTTGACTAGGAATAATCTCCTATGTGAAATATTATGCATAACTCATTGTTTTTAAATTAAATTAAGAGTTAATAAAATCTGATTTATTAATTTCACGTATAAAAAATAATCGCTTACTCAGGCGGGGGGTTATTTATGCGTCAGATCTGCGTCAAAAGGTAAATTAATATGACGGAGTAACAGTCGCTATGCGGAAATACCTGCCTGCGATGTTTCAGAGTAATCGCGGTGGCAGGAGGTTTTATGGCTGCTATCTTTCAAAGATTCTGTTTTTACAGCCAGTTTTTCCGGAACAAAAAATATGCTCTTTCGTAAAGAGGTCAATGAACATCAGCAAAACCACTGGACGGGTAAGGCGTTATTACTCGCCGGCTGGCCCATATGGATTGTGACGTCACTGACCGCTGTTTTTATTATTTCTTTACTGATATTCCTAATCTTCACCAATTACACCCGGCGTATTAATGTCAGCGGTGAAATTATCACCCAGCCACACAGTATTAATTTGTTCAGCCCGGAACAGGGCGTGATCACCAAACTGTACGTGGATACCGGCAAACCGGTCAAAAAAGGCCAGCCGCTGTATGAAATTGACGTCAGCCGTGTGACGCAGGCGGGTAACGTCAGCACTACCACGCTTGCCGCCATCAAAAAACAACGAGAGCAAATTGATTCGATCGTTGCTCAGCTTAAGCACAATAAGCAGGAGACGCTGCAAAACCTGCAACAGCAGTTAGAGCAATATGAGAAAGCGCATCAGGTTTCGCAAAGCATGGTGGCTTCCGCTCAGGAAGGGCTGGATGCCATGAAGAAAAGTATGCAGAACTACGGCGCTTATCAGAAGAAAGGTCTCATCAATACCGACCAGCTGAACAATCAGCGTTACCTGTTTTATCAGCAGCAGACGTCGTTTCAGAGTCTGAACACTCAGGCGATTCAGGAAGCGCTGCAAATCACCAATCTGCGCAGCGAACTGGTGACCCGCGCCGCCGAGTTTGATAATCAGATTTCGCAATACGGCTACCAGCGTAACGACCTCGAGCGTCAGCTGGCACAGGCGGATGCCAAAGGTTCCTTGCTGATCACCGCACCGACCTCCGGAAAAATTTCCTCGCTGAGCGTCACGCCCGGACAGATGGTCAACGCCGGAGACAGTCTGGCGCAACTGGTGCCTGCCAGTAATTCCCCGTTCTTCCTTGTTGCCTGGCTGCCTAACGAAAGCGTGCCTTACGTGAAAGCCGGTGAGCACATTAATATTCGCTACGAAGCCTATCCGTTTGAAAAATATGGCCAGTTCCCCGGCAAGGTGGAATCGATTTCCTCTGCACCCGTTTCTGAACAGGAGCTGAATTCCTACGCCAGCGCGCCGCGAACGGCCAACGGCACGGTCAGCGGGCCGTATTACAAAGTGATTGTTTCACTGGATAAAAAAACGATGGACTGGCACGGCGAGACGCTGAATTTATCCAGCGGTATGAAAGCTGAATCAACATTATTCCTGGAGAAAAGGCCGCTGTATCAGTGGATGTTGTCTCCGTATTACAGCATGAAGAAAAGCGTGGTGGGGCCAATTAATGAATCTCGATAACGTACGGGAGCTGGCTGACCGCCTGCACTTTAGCTGGCGCCACCGGGTGCCGCAGATTATTCAAACCGAAGCTGCCGAATGCGGGCTGGCCAGTCTGGCGATGGTCTTTGGCTATCACGGTAAACACGTCGATTTACAAAGTCTGCGCCAGCATTACGGCATTTCCTCGCGCGGTGCGACGCTGCGCACGCTGATGGATATCGCCGCAGCGAATGAGATGAAATCCCGCGCCCTCAAGCTGGATATTGATGAGCTGAACGCGCTGAAAACGCCGTGCATTTTGCACTGGGATCTCAACCATTTCGTGGTACTGGTCGGCGTTAAGCAGGGCAAAGTGATTATTCACGATCCGGCTTTCGGGCGTCGCTCGCTGGGTATGCGCGAAGTCTCAGAGCATTTCACCGGCGTGGCGCTCGAGCTGTGGCCGGATAATGGTTTTACCTCTGAAAAGCCGCGTGTGCGGCTCAATCTGCGCAAAATGATGGGCAATGTCAGCGGGCTGATCCCGGCGCTGACCAAAATCTTCTGCCTGTCGCTGATGATCGAATCGGTGAATCTGCTGCTGCCGGTGGGGATGCAACTGGTGATGGACCACGTGATCCCGGCGAAAGACCCCGATTTACTGACCCTGATTTGCCTCGGTTTGCTGTTCTTCATTATTTTCCGTACCGGCGTCAGTATGCTGCGCGCCTGGACGTCGCTGGTGATGAGTACGCTGATTGACGTGCAGTGGAAAGCGCGTCTGTTTGATCATCTGATGAAACTGCCGCTCGATTACTTTGAGAAACGCAAACTCGGTGACATCCAGTCGCGGTTTACCTCGCTTGATACACTGCGTACCACGCTGACCACCAACGTCGTCAACAGTATTATCGACGGCATTATGTCGGTCGGATTGATCGTGATGATGGTGCTGTACGGCGGTTGGCTGATCTGGGTCATCCTTGGTTTTACAGCGATTTACGTGGTGTTCCGTCTGACCACATACAACGCCTATCGTCAGGTTTCGGAGGAACAAATCGTCAAAGGTGCCCGTGCCGGTTCGCACTTTATGGAAACGCTGTACGGCATCAGCACGCTGAAAGCGCTGGGTTTGTCGAAAGCACGCGCCAATTTCTGGCTGAATCTGAACATTGATAACGCCAATGCCACAGTGCGTAAAACCAAGTTTGAAATGATGTTTACCGGCGGTAACACACTGATTGCCACACTCGATCAGGTGGCGCTGCTGTGGCTCGGCGCGACGCAGGTCATCGACGGCCATATGACGCTCGGGATGTTCGTGGCGTTCAATACCTATCGCGGGCAGTTTTCCGAACGTGCGGCCAATCTGCTGAATATGGTGTTGCAACTGCGGATGCTTTCCCTGCACCGCGACCGTATCGCGGATATCGCGCTGACGGACACCGAAAAATCGCTGCCGGAGCGTGAATTGCTGCGGGCGGGCGAAGCGGCGTCGCTGGATGTCCGGGGGCTGGTTTTTCAGTACGACAGCCTTTCAGCACCGCTGATTAACGGCCTGAATCTCTCGGTGGCGGCAGGGGAAAGCGTGGCAATCACCGGACCTTCAGGGCAGGGCAAAACCACGCTGATGAAAATCATGACCGGTTTGCTGACGCCAACTGAAGGCCGCATTCTGATCAACGGCATGGATATCACCACCGCCGGGCTGAACAATTACCGCAGCTGCATCGCCTGTGTGTTACAGGATGATACGTTGTTCGCCGGTTCCATCGGCGAGAACATCGCCAGCTTTGATGAACAGAAAGACGAAGCGCGGATTATCGACTGCGCCCGCCGTTGTAATATTCACGACGACATCGAACGTATGCCGATGGGTTACGAAACGCTGATCAGCGAACTGGGCGGCAGTTTGTCCGGCGGGCAGAAACAGCGGTTGCTGATTGCGCGTGCGCTGTACCGCCGTCCGGCAATTCTGTTCCTCGATGAGGCCACAAGCCATCTGGATCTGGACAACGAAATGCGCATCAATCAGGCGATCAGCGAACTGGATATAACGCGGATATTCATCGCCCACCGTCCGTCTACGATTGCCTCAGCAGATCGCGAGATCAAGCTCGGTTAAATCCTTCCTTCAGGCGATCCCTGTTCCGGGATCGTCTTTCCAAAAATGCGGCCTCTGTTACATCTCCTCACGGAAAGTTCATCATTTGTTTAAAAGTTATTATAAAATGCTGCCTCCATCGTCTGACGGCGCTGCCATGCCTCCTGCCGTCTGAACTGTCTGCACTCCTGTTTCTTAAAAAATTTCAGTGCAACAGACTAATTTTTAGGAGTTTTCATGTCGAATCAGTTCCCGAGCTCACGCCTTCGCCGCCTGAGACAGTCCGAATCCCTGCGCACTCTTTTTCAGGAAACTGAATTTAGCGTCAACGATCTGGTACTGCCGATTTTCGTAGAAGAAGAGACCTCTGAATACGTACCGATCGAAGCTATGCCCGGCGTGCTGCGCATTCCCGAATCCCGCCTGGCGTTTGAAATCGAACGTTATGCCCGCGCCGGTATCCGCTCGGTCATGACTTTTGGTATTTCGCATCATATGGATGCCACTGGCAGCGACACCTGGAACGAAAACGGTCTGGTCGCGCGTATGGCACGTATCTGTAAAGACACCGTGCCTGAAATGATCGTCATGTCCGACACCTGTTTCTGTGAATACACCTCGCACGGCCATTGCGGCGTGCTGCATGACCACGGTGTGGACAACGACGCGACGCTGATTAACCTCGGCAAACAGGCCGTAGTTGCCGCTGCCGCAGGTGCAGATTTCATTGCGCCATCCGCTGCACAGGACGGTCAGGTACAGGCCATTCGCAGCGCGCTGGACGAAGCCGGTTTCATCGACACCTCGATCATGGCGTATTCCACCAAGTTTGCGTCTTCAATGTACGGGCCATTCCGTGAAGCGGGCGGCAGCGTACTGAAAGGCAACCGCAAGCAATATCAGATGAACCCGATGAACCGCCGCGAAGCCGTGCGCGAATCACTGATGGATGAGCACGAAGGCGCCGATGCACTGATGGTGAAACCGGCTGGCGCGTATCTGGATGTGATCCGCGATATCCGTGAAGCCTCCCGTCTGCCACTGGCGGCGTATCAGGTCAGCGGCGAATACGCGATGATCAAGTTCGCGGCACAAGCCGGTGCCATTGATGAGCGCGCCGTGGTGCGTGAAAGCCTGGGCGCGATCAAACGTGCGGGTGCAGATATTATCCTGACCTATTTCGCCATGGATATTGCTGAAAACGGGCTGTAATCCCCCTCATCCTTCAAAGCACCTTGCTGCGACTCAAATGATTTTGGGTTTGAGAACGGTGTTCAAAGCATAAGAAACCGGGCCTTCGCCCGGTTTTTCTTTATGTCCACGCTGCTGAACCTGATGTTGCGCGCTATATGCGCAGACCACATCTTCATTATTTAATAACAGCAGCACATTAAAATAATACTTTCTTAAAGTGAATCACTTCACCATTAATACGCAAGGTTTAAGCAAATAAGTTTTCATACAAAGAATAAGGTTTTATTGCTGTTAAATTACCGACTTATGTAACTTAAGAAAATGAGTTTTTCATTAATTAATTTTTATAGCCTGCCGATACTCCATGTGCTTCACATACAACTGTTTTTATAAAAATAATGGAGAGCCATAAAAATGTTTATGAAATATTTTGAAAATCTAAAAGTCGGGAAAAAATTAGCATTTGGTTTCGGACTTATCTTATTGCTAAGTATTGCGGTTGCTTTATGCGGTATTAAAAATCTGAATGATATTTCCATCCGGGCAGACAAAATAAGCCAGCTAAAAGTAATAACTGACCAGTTTGCTATGGCAAAAGCGGAAAGACTGGAATACGTGAAAACGCATGATGAAAAATACATCGCGATGAATGAGATGAACTTGCAGCAGGTTGATAAGAAAATTGAAAGTCTCAGATCGCTTCAATGGGACACAGAGCACCTGAAGATGCTTAATGAAATGTCAGAAGTCATGAAGGCGTATCGTGATAAACGTGCTCAAACTGTCCGTGAGACACAGCAACGTGATCTTGTTGTGAGTCGTTTTGTGCTGACCCGTGAAGAATCTACAATCAAAAGCTTGGCGCAGTCCTATGCACAGGATCCGACACGCGCTGTCACTGCGACAGCATTAGCTGATATCGTCCGTCACATCGACGGTGTGGCGACGCGTGTGAAACTTCTCCAGTTTGAGAATACTGATGAGTCACTTAACGCTTTAACAGGCTTTATGATTGAATCGATTCAGCAAATGAATGCCGTCAAATCCCAGCTAAATCCGGCGGATGTCAGCGCGCTTGAAGAAGTTGAGCACTCGGTCTCGGCTAAAAAGGAGAGTGCCAGTGATTACCTGCGTTCCTATTTTGCTGAGCAGGAAGCGACTCAGCTGCTTGCAAAAGCAGGCGGCAAACTGACGACCCTGAGTGACAATATCTTTGAATCGGAACTGAGCGCGGCTCATGACGATATCAGAAAGGCAGTGATATGGATGACTTCACTTTTGGGTGCCGCCGTCTTATTAAGTATTGGCGTTGCGCTGATCATTTCCCGCCAGATTGTGAAGCCTCTGGCTGACACGCTTGAGGTTGCGCGACAGATAGCACGCGGTGATTTAAGAGCTCATCTCAATACCACGCGTCGTGATGAACTGGGCGAACTGATGCAGGCCGTCGATGAGATGAACACCGATCTTCGCCGTATCATCGGTGATATTCGTGCCGGCGTGACGCAGGTGAGCCATGCCTCCGCAGAAATTGCGGCAGGAAATAATGATTTATCCGCACGTACTGAGGAACAGGCTGCTGCGCTTGAAGAAACAGCGGCCAGCATGGAGCAGTTAACGGCAACGGTTAAACAGAACGTGGACAATATTCATCACACCAGCCAACTGGCAGGCAGTACTTCGGAAACGGCGAACAAAGGCGGGCAACTGGTCTCTCATGTGGTGAAAACGATGAATGAAATCACGGCGAGCTCAGCAAAAATTGCTGACATTACAACGGTAATTAACAGCATCGCTTTTCAGACCAATATTCTGGCTCTCAATGCGGCCGTTGAAGCGGCGCGTGCAGGAGAACAGGGGCGGGGATTTGCTGTGGTGGCAAGTGAAGTGAGAAGTCTGGCGCAGCGCAGCGCTCAGGCTGCAAAAGAGATAGAAGGTTTAATTGGTGAATCGGTAGAGCGAATTAATGCAGGGTCAGAGCTGGTAGAACAGGCGGGAACCACCATGCATGACATTGTGACTAAAGTGGCTAACGTTACCGAAATACTTAATGAAATTACTCAGGCATCGGATGAACAGAACAGGGGAATATCTCAGTTAGGGCAAGCCATAGTGGAAATGGACAGCGTGACTCAGCAAAACGCGGCCCTGGTGGAAGAGTCTTCTGCTGCTGCTAATGCGCTGCGGGATCAGGCACAAAATCTGGCTTCGTCTGTTTCGCGTTTTATTACTGAGTAATTTTATCCTCAAAACAGTCGTGTTATTACGGGCCGTTAAGGTACCCATAGCATGACTGTTTTATTCAGCCCGCCGTGTAATTCATCGGTCGGGCTTTCAGATAAATGCAATTGCTGTCCGTCACGCCTACTTCTTCACGATGCCCGCAATATCATTGGTGTTCATCAGGTGATAATCGCCGTTCATGTCGGTGTAGCTGGTCATGCCGGTATCGCGGTCACGCTCAGGTTCGCCGTGGGCGAAAAGCTGATCGCCGGCTTTGGTGTTGATCACATAATCACTGGCACAGCCCGATAATCCCATGGCCAGCACAATTGCCGTCAGGCAGGATAATTTCTTCATTGTTCAGTAGCTTCCCGTTGCAATCATCTGCCCGCATTACAAAACAACCTGCCGAAAGAAGCAAAGAAAAAATATAACCACGGATTATCCCTGGGGAACTTAACGTTACATTTTGGTGCAGGGCGTTCCGGTATCGTTATTTTCCTGTTCTTTTCAGCACCAGTGCGGTGCGATGTGATCCCGTCGTTGTTTCTGCGAGTTCCCCGCAACGCCTGACAGGCGCTATCTATACTCACATAACCGTAACATTCACAGACCTCGGGTAACACTGGCAGATATTTTGCTTAAGTTTCTTACCTTTGATGTTGTCCGCCAGCGGTGGACAAACGGGATCTTCCCTCCATTGGCTTGTGCTTTAAATTTCAGATTTTCAGATTACGACTTTGCGTTGGTGTTTTTGCTGCATGCGTTGCCCATAACCCGTTTGCATAAACTCAGTCCTAAGGATCATGATGATGTCGATGAAATTTATGAAAAGTCCTCTCTCTCTTTTACTGGCAGGTTGTCTGGTCACGGCCTTCTCCGCGCGTGCGGATATTGTGATTGGGGTTGCCGGTCCGTTCACCGGTCCGAATGCCACTTATGGTGATCAGTACTGGCATGGCGCGACTCAGGCCGCCGAAGACATTAATGCCGCAGGCGGGATCAACGGCGAGAAAATCAAACTGGTTCAGGGCGATGATGCCTGCGAGCCAAAACAAGCGGTCGCGGTGGCTAACCGGCTGGTAGATCAGGATAAAGTGCAGGCAGTGGTCGGACATTTCTGTTCATCCTCTACCATGCCTGCGTCTGAGGTGTATAACGACGCCGGGATTATCGCCATCACGCCGGGCTCAACTAACCCGCAGATCACTGAACGCGGCATGAGCGATATGTTCCGTATGTGTGGGCGCGATGACCAGCAGGGTCTGGTAGCCAGCGATTACATCATCGACAAGCTGAAAGCCAAAAAAGTGGTCATCATTCACGACAAAGATACCTACGGACAGGGGCTGGCGGATGCCACCAAAGCAGCGCTTAACAAACGCGGCGTGAAAGAAGTGATGTATGAAGGTCTGTCGCGCGGCGAAAAAGACTTTAATGCGCTGGTTACCAAAATCAGTGCGCAGAAACCAGATGTGGTGTTCTTTGGCGGCTGCCATCCGGAAGCCGGTCCGCTAGTTCGCCAGATGCGTGAGCAGGGCGTTCAGGCGACGTTCTTCTCCGGTGACTGTATCGTCAACGAAGAAATGGTCACCGCTGCCGGCGGTCCGCAATACACCAATGGCATTCTGATGACCTTCGGCAAAGACCCGCGTCTCATCCCGGACGGCAAAGCCGTCATCGATAAATTCCGCGCTAACAAATTCGAGCCGGAAGGTTACACCCTCTATTCCTACGCCTCTGTACAGGCCATTGCCGCCGCCTTCAAAGCCACCGGCGGCAGCGATTCCGCCAAAGCCAGCGCCTGGCTTAAAGCCAACAGTGTCGATACCGTCATGGGCAAAAAAGCCTGGGACAGCAAAGGCGACCTGAAAGTCTCCGATTACGTGGTTTATAAATGGGATGACAAAGGCAAATATCAGGAAGTTAAGGAATAACTCATTTTGATTTGCCAGTTCTAATCTGTGTCAGACCGCGCCCTTAGCCAGGCGCGGTCACAAAAAGAGACTGCGTATTTATGGATTCATTCTTCCTGCAACAACTGTTTAATGGCATTACGCTCGGTGCTGTCTACGGTCTCATCGCCATCGGCTACACCATGGTTTACGGCATCATCGGCATGATCAACTTTGCTCACGGCGAAGTGTATATGATTTCGGCTTACCTCTGCGCTATCGCGCTGGCGCTGCTTTCCTTCTTCGGTCTGCACTCTTTTCCGCTGCTGATCCTCGGCACACTGGTGTTCACCATCGTGGTAACCGGCGTTTACGGCTGGGCGATTGAGCGCATTGCCTATAAACCATTGCGAAATTCCACGCGCCTTGCGCCGCTGATTTCTGCTATCGGCATGTCGCTGATTTTGCAGAACTACGCACAAATCAGTCAGGGACCGCGACAGCAGGGTATCCCTACGATGTTTGATGGCGCGCTGCGGTTTCATATCGGAGACAGCTTTGTCCAGATGACCTACACCAAACTGTTCATTCTGGTGGCGTCTCTTGTCGGCATGTTGGTTTTGTCGTGGATTATCAGCAACACCAAACTCGGTCGAATGTGTCGTGCGGTACAGCAGGACAGAAAAATGGCCTCAATTCTCGGCATCAACACCGACCGCATTATCTCGCTGGTCTTTATGATCGGCGCGGCGATGGCGGGGCTGGCAGGCGTACTGGTCACCATGAACTACGGCACTTTTGATTTCTATGCCGGATTTATCATCGGCATCAAAGCCTTTACCGCAGCGGTACTCGGCGGGATCGGCTCGTTACCGGGCGCGATGCTCGGCGGCCTGATACTGGGTATCGCTGAAGCGCAGTTCTCGGGCATGGTGAATTCCGATTACAAAGACGTGTTCTCTTTTGGATTGCTGGTGGTGATCCTCATTTTCCGCCCTCAGGGCCTGCTGGGCCGTCCGGTCGTGACGAAAGTGTGAGGGAAATAAAATGACGACACAAACTGCTGTGAACCGCGGGTTTTCGCTTAAACGCTGCCTGCTGGATGCCATTTTCGCCGGACTGGTGGCGTTGATTATTTTCGGACCTGTTGTCGGCGTGGTGCTGGACGGCTATAGCTTTAACTTTCATTCCCAGCGGCTGATCTGGATTATCGCCGCTGTCATGCTCGGACGTTTTTTGCTTAGCGCTTTTCTGGAAACCGCAGCCGGACAGAAAATGCGTGCGCGCTTCGAATCCGACAGCGCGGGTGTATACGTTCGTCCGCCGGGTCACAAAAGCAATCTGCGCTGGATATTGCCTCTGCTGATTGTGCTGGCGATTTTCTTTCCGTTTGTCGCCACGAAATACATTCTGACCGTCGCTATTCTGGGGCTGATTTACGTGCTGCTTGGCCTCGGGCTGAATATCGTGGTCGGTCTGGCCGGGCTTTTGGATCTGGGATACGTCGCCTTTTACGCCATCGGCGCCTACGGGCTGGCGCTGGGGTACCAGTATCTCGGCCTCGGATTCTGGTCGATGCTGCCGCTGGCCGCCGTGATGGCCGCGCTGGCGGGCGCGTTGCTGGGCTTTCCGGTGCTGCGTATGCATGGCGATTATCTGGCGATTGTGACGCTCGGCTTCGGCGAAATCATCCGCCTGGTGCTGACTAACTGGTTGTCGTTCACCGGCGGCCCGAATGGTGTTTCCGCGCCACCTCCGACGTTTTTCGGTCTGGAGTTTGGCCGACGGGCGAAAGAGGGCGGCGTGCCGTTCCACGAGTTTTTCCATCTGACTTACAACCCGAATATGAAATTTATTTTCATCTACGCGGTGCTGGTTCTGGTGGTGTTGCTGGTGCTGTTTATCAAACACCGCCTGACCCGCATGCCGATTGGCCGCGCGTGGGAAGCATTGCGCGAAGATGAAATCGCCTGCCGCGCAATGGGTCTTAATCACGTACTGGTTAAACTTTCGGCGTTTACACTTGGCGCTTCTACTGCCGGTATCGCGGGCGTGTTTTTCGCCACCTATCAGGGATTCGTCAACCCGACGTCTTTCACCTTCTTCGAATCTGCACTGATCCTCGCCATTGTGGTGCTGGGCGGGATGGGCTCGACCATCGGCGTGGTGCTTGCGGCATTTGTACTGACCGTCGCGCCGGAACTGCTGCGCAGTTTTGCCGAATATCGCGTGCTGTTGTTCGGGGTGTTAATGGTGGTGATGATGATCTGGAGACCGCGCGGGTTAATCCGCATCAGCCGCAGCGGGTTTGCCGTGCGTAAAGGAGTCACGCCATGAGCGAAGCGTTAGCGGATAACAATATTTTGAGCGTCGAGCATTTACGTATGCATTTTGGCGGCATTAAGGCGCTCAACGATGTCAATCTGGCGGTAAAACGCGGCTCGATTACCGCGCTGATCGGCCCGAACGGCGCAGGGAAAACGACGGTATTTAATTGTCTGACTGGTTTCTATAAAGCGTCTGGCGGCAATATTCTGCTTAATACCCGCCGTCGCACGACCAACGTCATTCAGGTGCTCGGCCAGAAATTCCAGCCGGATGACTGGATAAAACCGGCACAGCTGGGGAAACGGATTTTCTACAAAATGTTTGGCGGAACACATCTGGTGAACCGCGCCGGGCTGGCGCGTACTTTCCAGAATATCCGGTTGTTTCGTGAAATGTCGGTGATTGAAAACTTGCTGGTCGCGCAACACATGCAAACCAACCGCAATCTGATCGCGGGTGTGCTCAATACTCCCGCCTATCGCCGTGCGGAAAATCAGGCGCTGGACCGGGCATTTTACTGGCTGGAAGTCGTCGAACTGGTGGATTGCGCCAACCGGCTGGCGGGCGAGATGTCTTACGGTCAGCAACGGCGTCTGGAAATTGCGCGGGCGATGTGTACCGCGCCGGAGATGATTTGCCTCGATGAACCGGCTGCCGGTCTTAATCCGGTAGAGACGCGAACGCTGAGTAAAATCATCCGTTTTCTGCGCGATCACCACGACATTACCGTCCTGCTGATTGAACACGATATGGGCATGGTGATGGAAATTTCCGACCATATTATCGTGCTCGACCACGGCGATGTAATTGCCGAGGGCTTGCCTCAGGCTATTCAAAATGATGAGAAAGTCATTGCCGCCTATCTCGGTGCTGATGAAGACGACGAGGTCAGTTTATGAGTGACGCGATGCTGGAGTTTCGCGATGTGAATGTGTATTACGGGGCGATTCAGGCGTTGCAGCAGGTTTCGCTGCAGGTGAATCAGGGAGAAACCGTGGCGCTGATTGGCGCGAACGGAGCCGGAAAATCCACCTTGCTGATGTCAATATTTGGTCAGCCGCGCGTGCAGAGCGGACAGATTTTATTTCGTGGCGAAGATATCAGCCGTAAATCGACGCACTTTGTGGCCTCTGCGGGTATTGCGCAGTCGCCGGAAGGGCGGCGGGTTTTTCCGGACATGACAGTCGAGGAAAATCTGCTGATGGGCACCATTCCCATCGGTAATAAATATGCCGCGGAAGATCTGCAAACCATGTTTAACCTCTTTCCGCGTCTCAAAGAGCGGCGAAAGCAACGGGCGATGACCATGTCCGGCGGTGAACAGCAAATGCTGGCGATTGCCCGTGCGCTGATGAGCCGTCCCAAATTGCTGTTGCTCGACGAGCCCAGTCTGGGGCTGGCGCCCATCATCGTAAAACAGATCTTCCAGACCCTGCGCGAACTGGCGCAAAGCGGGATGACTATCTTTCTGGTTGAACAAAATGCGCATCACGCACTGAAGCTTTCTGACCGCGGATACGTCATGGTTAACGGGCAGATCCGCCTCAGCGGTACGGGGGATGAACTTTTGCATAATCAGGAAGTGCGTAAAGCCTATCTGGGAGGAATCTGATTTTTCATTATCAAAGCCCGCAATACCGTGTATCGCGGGCTTTCCCGCCAACTATTTTTCGCATTTTCAATCCCCCTCCACATTTCGCTCATACTAATCGGCTATCATGCAATTCTTACCGAAAAGTGACGGCGCCGTTAAATTTCTGAGTTATCATCCGCAGCCGTCGTCAATAGTTTGTAAAAAGTCAGTTTTTTAGGACAAATCAGTGACCTGACGCAGTGTTAAGGCGTTGACCCTCTCAGGGGCAACAGGCTATATAGCGCTATCCGTTTTTGGCATGACATTTTCCTGTCTCAAGGATGAAGTGAATGACAAATCAGTCATTCGCTCGATGAGTTGAACCGTCGGCGCTGCCCGTAAAACGGCAGAGAAGGGTCGCAGAGTTTATTGTTTTAATCAGACAGGGTGCTGAAATGGCTTCTGAGATAATTTCATTTATTTTATTTCTTTCCTCAATTTTCCTCTACGTCACACGGGCGTCGGCCAGCCGCGTCTGGTTTTCGCTGGTGCTGTTTTTCCTCGGCCTCTACGTCATCCTGAATGTCATTCTGATTGGCAGTAATTACTTCACGGGTGAAGGTATTACGGATGCGGTGTTATATACCGTCACCAGCAGCCTGAAGGGCGCAGGCCTAAATAAATATATCCTGCCATTCATCGGCTTACTGACCGGACTGATTGCTGTTTTCGCATTACTGGCATGGGGACTCAAACAGCGCCGTGCCAAAAACAGCAGCGTCATGTACAGCGTGCTGGCCGTAGTGCTTGCCGTGTTCTCAGTCGGTTCAACTCAGGCATTCCAGAATATTTCCCGCCTGGTGAAAACGCAGATCTCCGGTCATGGCGCCGATTTCGATACTTATTACAAAGTGCCGGAAAAAATCGTTAAAGGCGCGAAAAAACCAAATCTGGTTTACATCTATGGCGAAAGCCTCGAACGGACCTATTTTGACGACAAAGTGTTCCCCGGGCTGACGACTGAATTAAGCCAGCATAAAGCGCAAAGTATTGATTTTACGAATACTAAACAGGTGCCGGGTACCGGTTATACCATCGCCGGCATGGTCGCTTCACAATGTGGTATCCCACTTTTTGCGCCTTTCGATGGCAATGCCTCCAGCGCGCTGGCGACCTTCTATCCGGAAAACGTCTGTATTGGTGATGTGCTGAAAGGCGCGGGATACACTAACTATTTCTATCAGGGCGCAGAACTGGCGTTTGCCGGTAAAGGCACCTTCCTGAAATCTCACGGCTTCGATCATCTTTATGGTTACAACGAACTGCGTCCGACCGTCGCAGACCCGTCTTATAAAAATGACTGGGGCTGGTATGACGATACGTTGCTGGAAGAGGTTTACAAAAAATTCGTGACGCTGAGCAAGGAAGGCAAGCCTTTCTCGCTGTTTACGCTGACCGTCGATACTCACCATCCGGACGGCTTTATTTCGCGCGGTTGTACCCGCAATGAATATAAAGTGAACGGTAAGGCTAATCAGTCATTGAGCGCGGTTTCCTGTAGTCAGGAACTGATTGCGGCCTTTATCGATAAAATTAAAAAATCCGGTTATTACGATAACACCATCATTGTCGTGTCATCCGATCATCTGGCGATGAACAATACCGCGTATAACATTCTCACTAAACAGAACCGTAAAGACCTGTTCTTCGTGATGGACGGACGTCATCCGGCAGCTGGCGATCAGAATGCGGCGAAACGCAGCACGCTGGATAACGGCGCTACCGTGCTCGATATTATGGGCGGTGATAACTTTATCGGCCTCGGGCGCAGCGGTATTTCGGCCACCTCGATGACCGCGCAGTTCCTCAACATTGATGACAAAGTGAATGCCTGGAAACCGGCGGTTATCAAACAGTGGGGCTTCCCGAACAGCATTAAAAATTACGCAGTGAACACTAAAGACAATACCTTCACATTCTCCGGTATGACCATCAAAACGCCGTTTATCCTGAAGGTCACCGGCGACAAAATTGAACCCATGTTTGACGTTTATCTTTCCACGCCGCTGAAAAAACAACTGGCGGGGCTGGCGACCAGTGACAACTTTGTCTGGGTGGATAAATGCTACGAAATGGGGCGCGTCTGGGCACCGGAGTTGTCGCTGAACACCGGTCTGTGCGTGGCGTCCGGTAACCTCGGAGCGAAGCCGTCTATCGTGCAGGTCACCGGTGCTACCTTTAAAGGGAAGGTCGATTTCGCAAAAGACACGTCGGGCAGCAATGCCATTTATCAGCAAACGCTGAAAACCCTGAATATTGATGACGAAGCGACGCGATACCAGTCTCCGGCCATTGCCTTTATGGTGCCGGGCTTACCTGAGCAGGTGAAAGCGATTACCGGTGTTTCGACAGTAGAAAACTGGGGACGCTGGTCGGATGCTAATCTGGCACCTTCGGTGAAAATCGATTACGTCAAACCGCTGCCAACCACATTTGACGTGGTGATCCGCGCACGTGCTTACGGCAATAACATTGATAAACCGGTCTCCGTCCGCGTGGGCGATCAGGAACAGTTTGTCACCTTCGGCGATCAGGACGGCATCGTGAAAGTGCAGTTTACTAATCCTGAAGCGGCGCAGAGTATAGTCATCACGCCACCGGCACCGACCGAGCCCACCGAAGGCACCAGCGGCGGCTTCCAGCCACGTAAACTGGGCATCGGGATGGTGTCTCTGGAAGTTAAACCGGTAGAAGAGCCGCAATCTTAAAACGCGCTTGTGATACCTTTCTGCTGAACATGAAAACCCGCCTCGGCGGGTTTTTTATTGCCAATATTCAGTCCTTGCGTCTAAAGCTTTTTTATCGATTTACTATCCCATTTTAGTTATTCATTTTCAGAATAACTATCGCTAAAACAATATTATAAAGAAATAAGCCGATGGGTATACTCGCCAAATTCCTGCACTGAAACACAGCCGTGTGCAGGCCTCTCATCACACTTTTGGGGATACTCTATGCGCAAGACATTTAACAACTCGAAGACCCGTATTAACCGTGCATTTTTGCTGGCCGCGACTTCAGCCGCCATTTTTTCCGCCAGCGTTCTGGCGCCGCTGAGCGCAGCACATGCCGCCGACAAAACGACCATTAAAGTCGGCATTATCAGCGGGGAAGATGAAGATGTCTGGCGCGAAGTGGTTAAACAGGCGGCAGCGAAAGGGCTGACCGTCAAACCAGTTATATTCAATGATTACAATCAGCCGAACGAAGCGCTGCAAAACGGGGAAGTGGATGCCAACGCCTTCCAGCATCAGCCTTTCCTCGACAATCAGATCAAGGTAAATCACTACAATATCGTGCGCGTGGGCGACACCGCCGTGTGGCCAATCGGTTTGTATTCCAAAAAAGTAAAATCAGCCGACGAACTGAAAGAAGGCTCGGTGATTGGTGTGCCGAACGATCCGTCGAACGAAGCGCGCGGCCTGATCCTGCTCCAGCAATCTGGCGTCATTAAGCTCAAACCCGGTGCCGGTATTTTTGCGACAACCGCGGACATCACTGAGAACCCGCGCCATGTGGTCATCAAAGAGCTGGATTCCGGCATTATTGGCCGTTCCGTACCTGATTTAGACGCGGCAATTGTCAACACCGACTGGGCGCTGAAAAGTGGCCTGACGCCTGCGGACCGTATCGCGCAGGAGCCGGTAAAAGGCAACCCTTACAATAACTTCATCGCGGTGAAGACAGAAAATGTTAACGCGCCATGGGTGAAAACGCTGGTCAGTGCTTACCAGAATGATGCCGTCAAACAGGAGTTTGATAAGGTTTATAAAGGCACTGGCGTGACGGCCTGGTAAGGATGTAAAGCATGACGATCCTCTCTGAAACTGGCGTGCAATTCACCGCGACGCCTTCAGATAACCACGATGCCCGCCCGGTGAACGCCGGGCTGTTCACAGATACCGGCAGGGACGTGGCGCACACAGGCACGGAGAATGTCGTCCGTCTGCACCGCGTCAGCCGCAAGTTTGGTACGACGCAGGCGCTGAAAGAGGTTTCGCTGACGGTCCGGCGGGGCGAAATCCTCGGCATTATCGGACGAAGCGGAGCGGGTAAATCGACGCTGATCCGCTGCCTTAACGGCCTCGAGCAGCCTGATGAAGGCGTGATTGAAATCGAAGGGCGTCCGATTACCGGCCTCAGCGAAAAAGCCTTGCAGGCTGTGCGCAGTCGCGTCGGAATGGTATTTCAGCACTTTAATTTGCTCTCAGCCAAAACCGTTGAGCAAAACGTCGCGCTGCCGCTGAAAATTGCCGGATACGATAAGGCACGGCGTCAGGCGCGCGTCGCCGAATTGCTGGCGCTGGTGGGGCTGGAGGACAAAGCTAAAAACTATCCGGCGGCTTTATCCGGCGGGCAGAAACAGCGCGTCGGTATAGCCCGTGCGCTGGCGGCCAATCCGGCGCTTTTGCTCTGCGATGAAGCGACGTCGGCGCTGGATCCTGAAACGACGCGTTCGATTCTGGCACTGCTGCAATCGCTTAATCAGAAACTCGGTATCACCATTTTGCTGATCACACATGAGATGGAAGTGATCAAAAAAATCGCGCATCGCGTGGCAGTGATTAATGTCGGCGAAATTATCGAGGAAGGGCCGGTGTGGCAGGTGTTTGCGCATCCGCAATCCCCGCTGACCCGAACGTTGTTGCAGGGTTTACTGCCACAACTGCCGGAAGCGCTGGCCGAACGCTTGTCACCGGTACGTCAGGGCGAGGCGATATACAGCGTTCAGTATGCCGAACAGGGCAGGCAGGGCGAAATCCTCACGCAGATGGCGACCGCTTTACCAGGCAAATTCCGGCTGATTCAGGGCGGTGTCGATCATATCCAGCATTACGCCGTCGTGCGTTTCTTCTTCTCAGTGCCGGCGAACGATTCGGCGTCTGAGCAGGTTGTTTTAGACTGGCTGCAACAGCACCAGGCCACTGTGGAGCTGACAGGTTATGTCTCCGGTAATGATTGATTTGCTGATTAACGCCATCGAAGAAACGTTATTGATGACCGCAATTTCCGGGCTGTTTTCGCTGTTCGCCGGTTTGCCGCTGGGTCTGATTCTGGTGATGAGCAGTCCCGGCGGAATTGCCGAAAATCGCTGGGTTAACCGCTCGCTCGGGCTGGTCATTAACGGATTCCGTTCGCTGCCATTTATCATTTTGCTGGTAGCACTGATCCCGGTTACCCGTTTTCTGGTCGGTACGTCTCTCGGTACCTGGGCGGCGATTGTGCCGTTGTCGATCACGGCAACGCCGTATTTCGCCCGTGTGGCTGAAGTTTCGTTGCGGGATGTCGATCGCGGTCTGATTGACGCGGTTCGCGCGATGGGAGCCAGCAAATTGCGTATTGTCTGGGATGTGCTGATCCCTGAAGCGTTGCCGGGGATATTGTCCGGATTTGTCGTCACGCTGGTGGCGCTGATTGGTGCTTCGGCTATGGCGGGTGCTATCGGCGCTGGCGGACTGGGCGACCTGGCAATCCGTTACGGCTATCAGCGGTTTGAAACGGTAGTGATGATTGAAGTGATCGTCGTTCTGATTGTGATGGTGTGTGGCATTCAGTGGCTGGGAGATCGCGTTGTGGCGCGCGTGGATAAGCGTCATTAACAAAGCCGGTCGTCAGCGTATGGCGACCGGCAGGTTCTGGGTTTACATTTCAGTGCGTGAGCGCCAGCGTTCACGCGCCATAAAGCCTTTCACTCCGGCATCCAGGAACGGGCGCGGCGGCAGATAACTGGCGCGCCCGATGCCCTGCATATCGGCCAGCAGCGGATTATCTTCTCCCAGCGCATACTCTGCCAGCAATCGCCCGAACGCGCTTTGCTTGGAACTACCCGAGCCATTGCAGCCCGCCGACGAATACACGTTCGGTCCAATATTCCCCCAAACCGGCGCGCCGTTACGCGTAATACTGATCAGCCCCGACCAGGTGTAGGCCATATTGACGTCCTGCAACTGCGGATAAATGCGGGCAAATAATTCCTGATGGCGGCGTGCATGACGGCCAGTTTCGACCGCACTGGTCACCAGACCCGGCGTAAAGTTAACGTGTTCGCGGATCAGGAAACGGTGGTCAGCGGTATAACGCAACGTTGCGCCCGCCAGCGCATTCACCGGTGTCGAGCCCCACGGCGCTATATCGCCAATACGTGCGCGTTGTTCCGGCCTGAGCGGTTCGGTCAATGTGGCAAAGGTCGACATGGCAAAAACGTTGCCTTTGAACAAGGGTAACCCGCGTGCCGCACCGTTGATCGCCAGCATCAGTTTACCCGCGCGCACTTCGCCATGCGGCGTTTCTGCGCGGATACTGCCCTGTGTGTCAATCTGCAACGCGGGCGAGTTAGCATAAACCGTGACGTTCGGGGGCAGCGTTGCCACCAGACCGCTGATCAGCGCAGCCGGATTCACCAGAATACAGTTGGGCGTGTACACCGCGCTGCGGTAGAAATCTGTTCCCAGACGCTGGCGTAGTGCGGCTCTGTCCAGCAGCTCAAAGCTTTCGCCGAGCGTAGTGAGTTCCTGCTGATAATGCGTGATTTCACCGTCAAACTGCTCGCTGACGGCGCAATGGTATTTCCCCGAATTCAGCCAGTCGCACGCAATATCATGCGTATCGACGGTCTCTTTCAGATGATGCAGACCGTACTGCAACAGACGCCGGTACGCATTGGCGTGTTCCAGCTCAGCCGATGTGCTGCCGACGGTATGCGGTAAATCAATCACAAAGCCTGAATTGCGCGCCGAGGCGTTATCGGCGACGTCCAGCGCCTCAAGCACCACGACATGCTCATGCGGGCGAAGCTCTGCGATACGACGTGCAAACGCCAGTCCGGCGAAACCAGCGCCGATCACCAGCCAGTCAGCCGTCACTGCGCCACGTAAAGCAGGATGACGGCGTATGTTCCCGCGCAGTGCCGCCCAGCCATTAATATTTTGATCAAGAGGTAAATGTTTAATTTTCATCGTTATGTGAGGTCGTTATCCCGGGTGGTGCGATCCTAAGGGATAGCCGTTTAGATGTCTAATGCGGATTGATGATAAGGATATATTGCAGAAAGCGCAGGGGGGGATTCTGGTTTAAATTAGGACAAAGTGCAGCCAGGTTGATGGGATTTTGTACAGCGGGAGCTGCTAGAATGCGTGCGGGTGCTTGAGGCTTATTTGGCTTGAGCAGAAATAAATAATAGTTGCTCAAGGCGTAATAAGACGAAAGCCCCAGGGGATTTTTCAATCAACCCGGGGCTATCCCTGCACGTCTAAGCAACTGCAGGATAGCCTCTTAAAAGCAGAAATGCAACGGAGGGCAAGATGTCGCGAAAGCTTGTGTTACACGGACTCATCGTGGTTTGTTTCACATTGCTGGCCTGGACCTGGATGGTGCGTGATTCGCTCTGCGAGTTACATATCAAACAGGGTATGACAGAGATTGCGGCAGTCTTAAGCTACGAAATTAAGAGCTAACCGTAAGGTGGGGTTCGCCCCACCTTTTTGGTTGTTGACGAAGCATGTTGGCCTCAGGCACCCATTCTTATTATCTTCTCCGTCCGAATTTTGTCTTCATCGCTCGAATTTCTGGAAGACGTCTTCCGTATTTATACCTTCCGCCTTGTGACGATACCCTCCGGGCAGTACTTTTCGATTATAGCATTTGACCTATATAGCATTTAACCTATAATCGACAAGGAGTCGCTGTGTGGATAATTAATACGACAGAAAGATTTGATGGCTGGTTTGATGGTCTCGATGATGTTGAGCAGGCGAGTGTACTGGCTTTGGCGATCGTCTTAAAAGACAAAGGCCCTGCATTATCCAGGCCTTACGCGGATACAGTGAATAACTCCTGTCATCGCAATATGAAAGAACTGCGTATACAGAGTAAAGGCGAACCCATCCGGGCGTTTTTTGCTTTTGACCCTTTACGCAGAGGTATATTGCTTTGCGCTGGACACAAAGCCGGAAATGAAAAACGATTTTATGATGTCATGATACCGGTTGCCGATAATGAATTTTCCCGGCACCTGAATACGATAATAGAAAAGGAATTACCTTAATGAGCAGAACCCTTGAACAGTTACTGGCATCGGTAAAACCTGAGGTCGCCGCGCAGGCACAGGCAATGGCCGCCGATATTTTGATTACTATTGAGCTGGCCGAACTGCGTGAAAGAATGAACAAAACACAATGTGAGATGGCTGAAACGTTGGGCATTAAACAGCCGACGGTTGCGGGTATAGAAAAGCCGGGCCGTGACCTGAAATTATCGACGTTGAAGCGGTATGTAGAAGCGGCTGGTGGCAAGCTACGTTTGGAAATCGATCTGCCGGACGGCAGCCATTTCGGATTTGCTATGTAAGGGCGGGGTATTACGCTAACTGTTTCGGGCATGCAATCAGAAAGCAAAAAGCCCGCTTAAGTTTCCTTAAGCGGGCTTTTCTAATTTGGCTCCTCTGACTGGACTCGAACCAGTGACATACGGATTAACAGTCCGCCGTTCTACCGACTGAACTACAGAGGAATCGTTTGAACGGGGCGAATAATAGCGACTGCCCCGAAGCATGTCAAAGGGTTAACGCAAAAAGTTGCCCAACTGCTGTCTTAATATTCAACTTGTTGAGTATTAAGACAAAGTGATGAAAACCTCTGCCAGTTATTCCCCTCTTCGCGTTATTTCACTGACGGACTGCACTAAAAGCAAACACAAGTTGCCTGATTGTTGTGCAGCCGTTATCGACAAGTTTGATTCTGGCCGAACTTCTGCACGTTTTTTGCCAGATACCCGCCATAAAAACGTCATAAATTCAGATCTGCTGCACAAATTTCACTCATTTTTGGGAACTGGCACACCCCGTGCATTGTTATTTTGCTAACAGCAGCTAGTTTTTTGACAATAAAGCAACAAAGGATTAACCGATGCAGCCAGCGCAGGATGTGATCGAGCAACTCGAAGCTTCGTTCGCCGTGCAGACACCAACGGGTAAACGCATTGCCAGTTATTTGCTGGCCAATCTGTCGCAGATCCCTTTTGAAACTGCGGACAGCATTGCGCGAAGCGCGGCGACCAGCGGGATTTCTGTCGGGCGTTATCTGCGCAGCCTCGGTTATCGCAATCTGGATCATTTCAAGCAAACGTTGCGTCTGCAAAGCGGCACCTCTTATCAGCCGTGGGTGGTCACCGATCGTCTTGGCGCGTATCGCGAACGCAGTAAACAGCCGCAACAGGAAAAGCTGCAACAGTCACTGGCGCTTGAGCTGGAAGCCATTAATCACGTGTACCAGCTGGCGCAGACGGACAGTTTTGCCCTGGTCAGCCGCCGTCTGGCCGATGCGGAGGCAGTGTTTATTCTCGGCATTCAGTCGGTGCGGGGTATCGCGAATAACTTTTCCAGCTATCTCGAGTATTTACGGCCAAAAGTGTATTTCGCTGACGGACTTTCGGGCACCTACGTCGAATCCCTGAATTCAGAATTCGCACAGCCGTATCTGGTGGTCACCGACACCCGCGCGTATTCGAAGATGGCGCAAACCTATTGCGAAGCGGCCTGCGAACGCGGGCTGAACGTGGCACTGATCACCGACATTTATTGTCCGTGGGCGCGCGATTATCCGGTGGATTTGTTGCAGGTGAAAACTGACACCGGTCAGTTCTGGGATTCGATGGCGCCGCTAAGCTGCCTGTTCAATCTGCTGTGTTCCGCGGTGCTCGAACTGCGCGGCAATGAGGTGGAACAGCGTCTGGCCAGCAACCGGATCCTGCAAAAACAGCTTGGACAATTTGAATCCTGAACTTCTAACCCAGCGGAAAGATTTATTGATGAATACGAAAACACCTGATGTTGCCCTGGTCGATCTGGCTGAAATTCTGCCCGATGCGGTGATCGACCTGAAATACGCCACTGCCGATAACCTGACTGGTAAGCCGATTTATCGCGAATCCCGCTGCCTGTTACATCCCGATGCGGCCGCCGCGCTGAGGCGTTGTAACGACGTAGCAAAGCTGGCCGGATTCACGTTGAAAATCTATGACGCTTACCGGCCACAGGCGGCGCAGGCCTGTTTGTGGGCGGCGTTTCCCAATCCGGATTATGTCGTGGATATCAAACTCGGTTCGCACCACAGCCGCGGTGTAGCGGTGGATCTGACCTTGCTGGATGAGCAGGGTGACGTGGTGAATATGGGCGCGGACTTTGATGAAATGACTGAAGTTTCGCACCCGTTTTATCCCGATTTACCGCCGCAAATTCAGCGTAACCGTCTGTTGCTCAACGCCGTCATGGCAGCGGGCGGCTTTAAGGGGATCACCAGCGAGTGGTGGCACTTTGAATTACCGGATGCCAAAACGTATCCGTTGTTGGAAGAGCGGTTCGGCTGTTATCCGCCGGTGAATGCCGCGTAATTATTGCACGTCTCTTATCACTTTTTGACAGAGCCAGGAGTTCTCCGATGAGCAACACAGCAATCAACACGTTCCGCAAAAATACGAAAACACAGGTCGCCGGTGCCATTTTTCTCGCCTTGTCAGGCTTAAGCTTTGCCGCGCAGGCTGCCGTGCCAAAAGACATGCTGGTGATTGGTAAAGCGGCGGATCCGCAAACGCTGGATCCTGCGGTGACTATCGACAACAACGACTGGACAGTCACGTATCCGGCGTATCAGCGCCTGGTGCAGTATAAAACCGAAGACGGCAAAGGCTCGACGCAGGTGGAAGGGGATCTGGCGGCGAGCTGGACGGCGTCACCGGACCAACTGGTCTGGACGTTCAAACTCAAACCGGGCGCTAAATTTGATGACGGTTCCGACGTCAATGCTGACGCGGTGAAATGGTCGTTCGAGCGTCTGATGAAGATCGGTCAGGGGCCGTCGGAAGCTTTCCCGAAAGACATGACGGTTACGGTGGTCGATCCGATGACGGTGACCTTTACGCTGAAAACGCCGTTCGCGCCATTCCTCTATACGCTGGCAAATGACGGCGCAGGCATCGTGAATCCGGCAATTGCCAAAGCCAATCCTGCTGATGAAGGCAAGGCGTGGCTGGCGGGTCATACTGCCGGCTCCGGCCCTTATAAACTCGATCGCTGGCAGAAAGGTCAGCAACTGGTGATGGTGCCGAATCCGCATTACAACGGCACGAAACCGGCGTTTAAACGTGTGACCGTGAAAATTATCGGTGAAAGTGCTACCCGCCGCCTGCAACTGTCGCGCGGGGATCTGGATATCGCCGACTCCCTGCCGATGGACCAGCTGGCTGCGCTGAAGAAAGAAGACAAAGTCGCGGTTGAAGAATTCCCTTCATTGCGCGTGACCTATTTGTATCTCAATAACGCCAAAGCGCCGCTGAATCAGGTGGATTTACGCCGCGCAATTTCTTCTGCCGTGGATTATCAGGGCATGGTGAAGGGCATTCTCGGCGGTAATGCTAAGCAAATGCGCGGGCCAATCCCTGAGGGTATGTGGGGCTTCGACCCGGCGGCGAAACAATACACCTTAGATCTGACGCAGGCTAAAACTGACCTTGAGAAAGTCAAAGACAAGCCACAGACGCTGGACTTCCTGTATTCCGACAACGATCCGAACTGGGAATCCATCGCGCTTGCCGTGCAGGCCAGCCTTGGTCAGGCCGGTATTAACGTGAAGCTGGAAAAGCTGGCTAACGCCACTATGCGAGATCGTATCGGGCAGGGCGATTACGATATTTCGATTGGTAACTGGAGCCCGGATTTCGCCGACCCGTACATGTTTATGAACTACTGGTTTGAGTCCGACAAAAAAGGCCTGCCGGGTAACCGTTCCTTCTACTCAAATCCTGACGTGGATGCGTTGCTGAAAAAAGCTGTGTCAGTCACCGATCAGAAACAGCGCACTGACTACTACCAGCAGGCGCAGAAAATCGTCATTGATGAAGCGGCATACGTTTACCTGTTCCAGAAAAACTATCAGGTGGCGATGAACAAAGACGTTAAAGGCTTTGTTTTCAACCCGATGCTGGAGCAGGTGTTTAACGTTTCACAAATGAGTAAAAAATAAATCCCCGTCATACTTCGAACTGCAGATGCGTTGGCTGCGCTCATTCGCCCCGGTCACAGGGTATATCCATGCTCCCGGGGACTTGTGAGCTTGCCGCCTTCCTGCAGGCCGGATTATTTAGGGGATTGGCTGGGGGGTAGGATGACTTTTTGGACTCTGATTCGACAAAGATGCTGGGGTTTGATTTTGGTGATGGCGGGCGTTTGCGTAATCACTTTTATCATCTCGCATATGATCCCGGGTGACCCGGCGCGCCTGCTGGCGGGCGACCGTGCAAGCAATGAAATGGTCGAACATATCCGTGAGCAACTGGGGCTGAATCAGCCGCTGTACGTGCAGTTTTTCCGCTACGTCAGTGATTTGCTGCACGGCGATTTAGGCACGTCTATCCGTACCGGTCGTCCGGTGCTGGAAGACCTGAAAGCGTTCTTCCCGGCGACGCTTGAACTGGCGGTCAGTGCGCTGTTTCTGGCGATTGTGCTCGGTATTCCGCTTGGCGTGTTATCTGCGGTGTATCGCAATAAATTCCCGGATCATCTTGTGCGTTTGCTTTCCGTGCTGGGGATATCCACGCCTGCATTCTGGCTGGGGCTGGGCGTTATCATCCTGTTCTACGGTCATCTGAACCTGCTGCCGGGCGGCGGAAGGCTGGATGACTGGATGGATCCACCGGCCAATATCACCGGTTTTTATGTCCTCGATTCCCTGCTGACCGGTAACTGGGACGCGTTCTGGAACAGTCTGCAACATCTGGCGATGCCTGCGCTGACGCTGGCGTTTGTCCACATGGGTATCGTGGCGCGGCAAATTCGCTCGGCGATGCTTGAGCAACTGAGCGAAGACTACATCCGCACGGCACGCGCTAACGGGCTTTCCCGCTGGCGTGTGATCCTGAGCCACGCCTTGCCGAATGCGCTGATCCCGTCGGTCACCGTGCTCGGGCTGGCGATGGGTGATTTACTCTACGGCGCGGTGCTGACCGAAACCGTTTTTGCCTGGCCGGGTATGGGGGCATACGTGGTGAACTCGATTCAGGCGCTGGATTTCCCGGCGGTGATGGGCTTTGCGGTGGTGGTGTCGTTCGCGTACGTCATCGTCAATTTATGTGTGGATTTACTGTATGTGTGGATCGATCCGCGCATTGGCCGTGAGGGGTGAGGCATGTCAGTGATTGAACCGGGCATCAATAACCATCGTGCCGAGATTGTGGCACCGGACATCAAACCGCGTTTCGCCAACTGGCGGCGCACATTCCATTTACTGAGCCGCAGTCCGCTGACCATGCTTGGGCTGGCGATCATGCTCATCGTGCTTTTTATCATGATTTTCTCGCCGTGGCTGGTGCCGCATGACCCGAATGCCATCAGCCTGACCGACCGGTTGCAGGCGCCTTCCGCGCAGCACTGGTTTGGTACTGATGAAGTCGGAAGGGACCTGTTCAGCCGCGTCCTGATTGGCAGCCAGCAGTCGGTGGCCGCAGGGCTGGCGGTGGTCATTATCGCGGGCACGATTGGCTCGCTGCTCGGTTGTTTTTCCGGCGTGGTCGGCGGCGTAGTGGACGCGCTGATCATGCGCTGCATGGACATCATGCTGTCGGTACCGTCCCTGGTCTTAACGATGGCACTGGCCGCTGCACTCGGGCCGAGTTTATTTAACGCCATGCTGGCAATCGCCGTGGTGCGTATTCCGTTTTATGTGCGGCTGGCGCGCGGGCAGACACTGATGTTACGGCATCAGGCGTATATGCAGGCCACGCGGACGTTCGGCGCATCGCGCTGGCATCTGATTACCTGGCACGTTTTACGAAACGTAATGCCGCCGCTGGTGGTGCAGGCTTCTCTGGATATCGGCACCTCGATTCTGATGGCCGCGACGCTCGGTTTCATCGGCCTTGGCGCGCAACAACCGACAGCAGAATGGGGCGCGATGGTGTCCAATGGCCGCAATTATATTCTCGATCAGTGGTGGTATTCAGCGTTTCCGGGGGTGGCGATCCTGATCACGGCCACCGGTTTTAACCTGTTCGGCGACGGTCTGCGCGACCTGCTGGATCCGAAAAGCAGAGGGCGCTGAAATGAATGAAAAAAACCAGGCGCCGGTACTTGAAATCGACAATCTGCAACTGGTCTTTCCGGTATACGGCGGCAAAGTCAGCGCACTGAATCAGGTTTCGCTGTCAGTGAACGCCGGCGAAATCGTCGGCGTGGTGGGCGAATCCGGCTCAGGCAAATCGGTCACGGCGATGATGGCGATGCGCCTGCTGCCACCCGATGGTTTTACTGTCACGGGCGGCGCGTTACACATGCTCGGCACCGACGTGGTTCACGCCAGTGAAGAACAGATGCGCACCTTACGCGGCGCTCGCGTGGCGATGATTTTTCAGGAGCCAATGAATGCGCTGAATCCGACACGCAAAATTGGCCGTCAGATGTGCGAAGTCATCTGCCTGCATCAGAAACTCAGCAAGGCGCAGGCATGGCAAAAAGCCATCGGGCTGCTTGATGACATGCAGATTGCCGATGCAGAACAGGTGATGTCGCGCTATCCGTTCGAGCTTTCCGGTGGGATGCGCCAGCGGGTACTAATCGCGATGGCTTTTTCCTGCGAGCCGGAGCTGATTATTGCTGACGAACCCACGACCGCGCTGGACGTTACCGTGCAGCGTCAGGTTTTACGTTTGCTCCAGCGTAAGGCCCGCGCCAGTGGTACCGCCGTGTTATTCATCACCCATGATATGGCGGTGGTGTCGCAGCTTTGCGACCGTGTTTATGTGATGTACGCCGGGCATGTGATTGAAAGCGGCAACACGGCTGACGTGATCGACACGCCGTCGCATCCGTATTCCATCGGCTTATTGCAGGCCGCGCCGGAGAATGGTGAGCCACGTAGCCTGCTGAAAGCCATTCCCGGCACGGTGCCGAATCTGGCAACACTGCCGCAAGGCTGTGCATTTCGCGGGCGCTGCAATCACGCAGACGAGCGTTGTCTGATAACACCTGTGTTGTCACCGCTGACTCAGTTTCCGCTGCAGTCCGTCGCCTGCTGGCATCCGCAGCGTCATGCCGCTGAAATCAACATTCAACGCATTGAGGAGCATTCCTGATGATTGCTGAAGCATTGGTCGAGTTGCAGGATGTGCGCGTGCGGTTCCCGGCCAGTTATAACTGGCGCGGTAAACCTACCGGTTATGTCCATGCGCTGAACGGGCTTGATCTCAATATTATCCGCGGCGAGACGTTAGGGATTGTTGGCGAATCCGGTTGCGGAAAAAGCACGCTGGCACAATTACTGATGGGATTACAAAAACCGAGCAGCGGAGAAATTCACCGTGCCCGCCATGATAATTCCTGGTTTGGTTCCGGTATGCAGATGGTATTTCAGGATCCACAATCGTCGCTTGATCCGCGCCTGCCGGTCTGGCGAATCATCACTGAGCCGGTATATGTGCAGAAACACAACAGCAGCCGCGAACGCCGTGAACTGGCTGTCACATTGGCGGAACAGGTGGGTATTCGCAAAGAATACCTCGACCGTCTTCCGCATGAATTTTCCGGCGGCCAGCGTCAGCGTATTTCCATTGCCCGCGCGCTGTCTTCCGAACCAGACATCATCGTGCTGGATGAACCAACCTCAGCGCTGGATATTTCAGTGCAGGCGCAAATTCTCAATCTGCTGGTTGAACTGCAACGCCAGCGTAATCTGACCTACGTGCTGATTTCCCATAACGTGTCCGTTGTGCGCCACATGAGTGACCGCGTGGCCGTGATGTATCTGGGGCAAATAGTTGAACTGGGCGCGGCGGAAAAAGTGCTGTCCGAGCCGCAGCATCCGTACACCCGGTTGCTGCTCGATTCGGTTCCCCGTGCCGGACGCGCTCTGGATGAGGGGATCGTTGATAAAAAGGGCGAGCTTCCCAGTAACCGTAATCTGCCGATGGGCTGTTATTTTCGCGAACGCTGTCCGCTGGCCGGTGACGGCTGTCAGATGCCGCAGGAGCTTGTCTGCGGGGCAGGTGGGGTGGTAGCGAGGTGTCATCGGGTTATGCCGGAGCGGGTGTAGTTTCTAGCTCCTCCCCCTGCGAAGGGGGAGGCGGGGAGGGGGTATTAATGGCGAAACGATTGTTGAAGTATCCGCCGGGTAAAAACGTGCCAAAGCAAACTTCAACGCTATGATTTCTCTGTAATACCCCACCCCAACCCTCCCCTTCGCAGGGGAGGGAGTTGACCGGTTTTCTCCTCCGGTCAGGTGAGAAAGGGACAACTTATTTTCGTAAAAGATCCACTGTTTTCCCCCAGTCAAACGGCTCCAGATCCGTATATCTTATCCCTTTCGCGCCCAGCGCATCCACCATCCCCTGTTGGGCCAGCACCGTACCGGAGCTCATATTCGGTGCGACGCCGACATCTTCGAGCGTTTTCACCACTTCACGCATTTCCTCGGCGCGGCGTTTGCCATGTTCCGCAATCCGGCTGATGAGATAGTGCGGAAACTGCGCGTTCCAGCCGAGTGTGGGGAAACTAGCATGCAGCGAAGCCAGTACTTCTTGTTCGACGCCGTACTGGCGCGCGGCACTCAGGCATTCGGCGGTCAGCGCTTCCAGACCTTTGATCATCACGCTGCGGCACATTTTGATCGCCGAGGCTTCTCCGACGGTGGTGCTGTGAACGTTGCTGTTAAATCCGGTTTCATTCAGCCATTCGCTGATGGCGTAAACATGCGTGCCACCAAGCAGCAGCGGGGTTTTCAGGCGTGCGGGCGGATAGGGCGCCATCACCGCGACGTCGATATAATTGCCGCCTGCCTGTTCAATCAGCGCCATCGCCTCACGTTTGGTGTGCGGTGAAACGGAATTCAGATCGAGAAAGAACTGTCCGGGGGCGAGGTGCCGGGCGACGGCACCGGCCACTTTCAGCGATTCGGCGGCGGTCACGGCTGAGAATATGATCTGACTGTTTTTCACGGCGTCTTCGACCGACAGCGCAAAGCTCACTCCCGCGTCACGGGCGCGCTGACGGATAACCGCTGAATCGGTCTGCTTATCAAATGCTGCAACGTCCAGCGCCGGATGTTGCTTTTTGAGATCCGTTGCCAGAATGGTGCCGACTTCGCCAAGGCCAATTAAGGTAATGCGGGTCACGTTATTCATGATGGGATTCCTGATGATTGTCCTGATTGCCGTCCCAGATGCTGGCAGGGATCGCGACGCGGCCTTCAAAAATCAGGCGGGCGGTGCGTAACAGTGCGCAGCCTTTCAGGCGCTCTGCACCGGTTTTGGTCGGATCAAGTTGTAATTCCACGCTGAATTCGCCGGTCGGATGTTCCACGCTGATTAACGGCGTGTTGCCTGATGGCGCATGTGCCAGCCCTTCGGTAACAGAACCGGGGATCAGGCAGGCGCTGGCGACGCTGACCGCGCCGAGAACGCCAATCGATGCGTGACATCTGTGTGGGATAAACGTACGGCTGGAGATAGCACCACCGTTTCGCGGTTCGGCAATCAGGGTCATTTTCGGCACGGTACGCTGCGAGACATCGCCGAGATTCATTTTCGGGCCCGCCTGTAAACGGATCGACTCGAGGCGTTTTTTCAGTTCTGTATCAGCATCCAGCTGTTCGCGGGTCTCATAACCACTGCGCCCGAAATCGGCGGCACGCAGCAGAATAACCGGCATGCCGTTGTCGATGCAGGTAACGTCGATACCGTCGAATGTGTCGCGGGCGTTACCCGTCGGCAGCAGTGTGCCGCAACTGGAACCGGCGATATCGGCAAATTCCACGCTGATTTTGGCCGCAGTGCCCGGTACGCCGTCAATGCGCAAATCACCCTGATAGCAAACCTGACCGTCTTCTACAGGCACATGAGCGGTCGCAATCTGGCCGGTATTTTCCATGAAGATCCGCACCGGGGTCATCCCTTCGATCGCGCTGACCAGCTGGCGTTCGAGGGCGAACGGGCCGACGGCGGCCAGAATGTTGCCGCAGTTTTGACCGTAATCTACCACCGCTTTATCGACATTCACCTGCGCAAAAAGGTAATCGACGTCGGCATCAGGTCGCGCCGAAGGGCGGACAATGGCCACTTTGCTGGTCAGCGGATCGGCGCCGCCGAGGCCGTCAATCTGGCGAGGATCGGGTGAACCCATCACCGCCAGCAGCACGTTATCGCGTAAAGTCTGGTCTGCCGGTAAATCATCCGCCAGAAAGAATGCGCCTTTGGACGTGCCGCCGCGCATCAGCAGGCAGGGAATTCGGGTCTGCGGCATATCGGCTCCTCAGCGCTTTTCGGCTTGCTCTAATTCTTCGGTGGAATCGAAATACTTCAGGCCTTTTTCTGCCAGACGCGGGCGCATATTGTAGATATCCAGCCCAAGCTCGCCGTCTGCCATTCTTGCGCGTTTACTTTCTTCCAGCGCTTCACGCTCACGGCTGGCCTGCGCCACTTGCGCGACCTCTTCGCGGCGAACGACCACCACGCCGTCATCATCGGCCACGATGGCATCGCCCGGATACACCAGCTGTCCCGCACAGACCACCGGCACGTTCACGGAGCCGAGTGTTTCCTTGATGGTGCCCTGCGCATGAACCGCACGCGACCAGACGCGGAATCCCATATCGCGCAAAGTTTTGGTATCACGCACGCCGAGATCGGCAACCAGTCCGACAACGCCACGTGCTTTCAGCGACGTTGCCAGTAAATCGCCGAAGAAGCCGTCGGAACAGGGTGAAGTTGGCGCCACAACCAGAATATCGCCCGGCTGACATTGTTCGACGGCGACGTGGAACATCCAGTTATCGCCCGGCGCGGTCAGCACGGTGACCGCGCTGCCTGAAATCGCACAATCCTGTTGAATCGGACGAATGCCTGCCTCCAGCAAACCCTTGCGACCCTGCGCTTCATGTACGGTGGCGACGCCAAAGGCTGCGAGAGCAGTCACGTCCGCTTTATTTGCCCGTGGAATATGGCGAACCACGACGCCTTTTTTGCCGACCAGACTCATGCTAAATCCTCCGTCACGCGCGGGAAGATGCTCTGATAGCCTTCGCCGTAAACGATGTTTTTGGCGCTGGTGATCCCGACATTTCGTTTGGCCTGCACGCCGCGCTGCTGGGCGACGCGGGTGTAGTACTCCCACAAATGTTCCTGACCGGCCATGCACTGGATAGCCTGATATTTCTTGTCCCAGACGTCGGTGATATCGAGCAGAACATCGGGTTTCCAGTCGCACTGTTCCGGCTGATGTGGTTCAAAACAGTAAACCGGCGGCGCGCCGACGATGGTTTCACCCGGTTTATAGCCTTCGGCCTGCGCGATAATCCGCGCTTCCTGCGCCAGATGTGTCGCCATCGGATGATCGTAGTTGTACGGGTCTTTCAGCGAATGGGTCAGCACGAAATGCGGCTGCACGCGGCGGTAAACATCGGCCAGGCGGAACAGCGATTCTTTATCCGCACGCAGCGGATAATCGCCCATATCGAAAAACTCAACGGTGGCACCGAGAATTTCAGCGGCAGCCATGGCTTCTTCGCGACGCGACGCTTTCACGATTTCTTCCGTCATGCTGCCTTTACGCCATAGTTTGGCGGATTCACCGCGCTCGCCGAAAGACAGACAAACGATGTGGACGGCATAACCGGCCTGGGTATGTTTGGCGATGGCACCGCCCGCACGCCAGACGAAATCGGCGGAGTGGGCGCTGACGACTAATGCACTTTTAGAATCATCTTTTTTTGGCTGAGTCATGAGGGTGTCCTTGGTTTTATTGTTCTCAAAATGTCTGAGTTCCATGCTGTCAGCCTGCGCACGTGACGGGTAATTCATTTGAGCGCAGGAGGTATGCATTTTATTTATATAACCGTCATACTTCACATTGCGGATGCGTTGGCTGCGCTCAATCTCCCGAATCACTTACTTATGTAAGCTCATCGGGTGCTCTCGCTTGCCGCCTTCCCGTAACGTGAATTATTTAGGTTATAGTGCTGAGGGATGTCACTGAAAGAAACTGACAGGAGAAGGGGATGGCAGAGTCTGAGATGTTGAGTAATCTGATGCAAATCCGGGCATTTTGTCAGGTTGTCGATCAGGGAAGCGTATCCCGTGCGGCCGATGAGCTTTACCGCACGCAGTCGGCGGTCACGCGGGCGATCCGCGATCTGGAACAGGCGCTCGACGTCCCGCTGTTTGAACGTCATGCCAACGGCATGTTGCTGACCGATTTCGGTAAATGCGTGCTGCCACGTGCGCGGCGTGCGATTGCCGAGCTGCATCAGATCCCCTCGCAGCTGGCGAAATTACAGGGCAAAAGCGGGCAAAGGCGCGGTGATACCGAACCGCTGTATCTGTTTAACGTCCGGCGTTTACAAATTTTTATCTCGCTGTGCAAGACGCGGCATATGCAGACGGTCGCGACGTTGCTTGGTCTCAGCCAGCCCGCGGTCAGTGCCGCCCTGAAAGTGCTGGAAAACGGCGCCGGTCTGGCGCTGCTCGAACGCACGCCGCACGGTATGATGCCGTCGCTGGCCGGGCAGGATATCGTGCCGAACCTGCGCCGCGCGCTCAACGAACTGCGGCACATTCCCGCTGATATTGCCGCCCGCCGCGGTGTGCTGGAAGGTACGGTGCAGGTCGGGGCGTTGCCACTCGGGCGCACGCGGTTACTGCCGCAGGCGATTATCGGTCTGACGCAGCGCTACAGTGGCGTAAAAGTGGTGACCAACGAAAGTGCGTTCAGCGCACTGGCATCGGAACTGCGTTCCGGCGAAGTGGATTTCATTTTTGGCGCGCTGCGCTCCAGTGATTACGCGGCGGATATGGCGACCGAAACCCTGTTCACCGAAAGCATGGTGATACTGGCAAGAAAGGGACATCCGTTGCTGAGCGGCGCAGTGACGCAGGCGCAGTTGCGCGAGGCCCGCTGGGTATTGCCCCGCGCTGAAACGCCCGCCCGACGGCTGCTGGACAACAGTTTTGCCGCCATGAATATGCCGCCGCCCGACCCGGTGGTTGAAAGCGGTGATCTGGGAATTGTACGCGGGCTGTTGCTGGGTTCTGACATGCTGGCAGCGGTGTCCGCCCGCCAGCTGGAGCACGAGCTTGAGTCCGGTGAACTGGTCAAATTGCCGCTGGATCTGGCCGATACGCACCGCGCTATCGGCCTGACATTCCGCGCCGGGAGTTTGCTGTCACCGGCGGCACAAGCACTGGTGGCAGAAATCCGGAAGGTTTGTGCTCAGTAATCCACTACGCCGGATTTTGCCTTTACTCCTCTTCTTCACCGGGAGGGAGTCGATTGAGCCACGCTTTGGGCTTTTGCTTTAGCTCCTCCCCCTGCGAAGGGGGAGGCGGGGAGGGGGTTTTAATGACAAAACCACTGCCTGCGAAAAGGTCAACCTCTTGATTTTGCTGTAATACCCCACCCCAACCCTCCCCTTCGCTGGGGAGGGAGCCGATTGTGCCATACTTCGGGCTTTTGCCTTTGCTCCATCCCCTGCGCAGTTGAGGGTGTTAATCACTTATACAAATTCACCACTGCCTGTCTGATCGCGTATTCGTAGCCCTGAATACCGAACCCGCAGATCACACCGACGGAAACATCGGAAAGAAATGAGTGATGGCGGAAGGCGTCGCGTTTATGCACGTTGGTGATGTGCACTTCATACAGCGGCAGGCTGACGGCGGTCACGGCATCGCGGATGGCGACGGAGGTGTGCGTCCACGCAGCGGCGTTCAGCACAATCGCATCTACTTTTCCACGGCAGGCCTGAATACGGTCAATCAGATCGCCTTCGTGATTGGTCTGGAAGAATTCGATGGTTGCGCCGCAGCTTTCGCCGGTCTGATGACATAACTTTTCGATGGTCGCCAGCGTGTCGTGGCCGTAGGTTTCCGGTTCACGGGTGCCCAGCAGATTGAGATTCGGGCCGTTAAAGACGGCAATTTTGTAATTCATGGTCTTTCCTTTCTTCAGTAATCCGTAAATCCAAACAAATCTTTCGGCGTCTGCCACAAAATCTGCTGACGAATTTTTTCGTCAGGGAATAATTGTTCAACCAGCATCAGCAGCGTGCCGAGATCCATCCGGTGCTCCGCCCGCAGAAACGGCCAGTCGGAACCCCACATGCAATGCTCTGCGCCGAACGCATTGAGCAGCGCATGCTGATAAGCGTGCCCGTCCTGATAAGGGAAGGGCTGGTGGCTGAATTTCGCCAGGCCCGACAGTTTTACCCAGGTTCTTTGCTGGTCAGCGAGGCCGAGAAGTGCCTGAAACGCCGGTTGTTGCAGGCCCTGCGTGATGTCAGGGCGTCCGGAGTGATCAATCAGCAGCCGCGTTTTGCTGCGGTTGATCAGCGGCAACAATGCCAGAAGCTGATCGTTTTGCACCTGAATGGCAGCGAACATATCCAGTTCGGCAAGACGCCCCATCAGGCTGCCGAGATGCAAAAAAGGCTCTGTGCCGAGCATCGCAACATTCATCGCAATGCCGACCACACCGGCCTGTTTCAGGATGGCAAGCCGCTCAGTGCTGATATCAAACGGGACGACGGCGATACCTTTGAAGCGGCCGTTGCCCTTTTCCAGCGCATCCAGCAAACACGTACTGTCAGTGTTGTAACCCGACGTCGGGCCGACAATCAGCGAGTGGCGGATGTTATACGCCTGCATCACGGCGCGGTAATAATCGGTGGTGCCAATCTCGTGCCCTTCCGGACGATAAGGCGTGTCCGGAAGGTACGGGAAGCGCGCCGGATCAAACACGTGATGATGTGTGTCGATCTTGGGTTGCTCAAAAATCGTCATGCTTTCGCTTTACCTGCTACTGAATAGAGAACTTGTTGATTGCGGGTTTTCTGGAATTCTTCCAGCGTTTCGCCACGCATCGCGGAATAAATATGTAAGTTGGAGACGCCGACTACCGCGCCGAGTTTTTCCAGCAGGAAGAAGCTGACGCCGTAATGGATCATGCCGCGCCAATCGAGTTCACGCAGCAGCTTTTGTTCCTCGTCCGTCAGTTTGTTTTCAGCAAACATAGCCTTCTGATCGGTAAGGAAACGCTCGCGCCATGCAGGCTGGATCAGACGGTGCAGGAACCGGTTAATGCGCAGCGCTTTCAGGCTTCGCGCCTGAGTGAACGGATAGGTGCCCGGCAGTTTTTCGACGCCCGCCATTTGCTGCGCGATTTTGTCACGCTGGCGCTGTTGCACGTCGTACGGCGCTTCACGTGACTGATTCTCCAGGATCAGCGTGGCGATGCCGGTCATCGACGGCAGGTAATAGGCCTGATGCAGTTTCTTCACATTGGCCGACAGCGCGCCGCGCATCACCAGCCACATAATGACTTCCGCACCTTCCATGCCGCCCAGCGTGGCAAATTCAGCCAGCGTCATTTCGGTCAGACGTTCCGGGTCGTTGACGATCATATCGACAAACTGCTCATCCCAGTCCGGATTATTAAACCCGCAACGTTCGCCGTGAACCTGATGCGAAACGCCGCCGGTGGCGACAATCGCTACGTTCAGATCTTCCGGGAAACTTTCAATTGCACGGCGCAGCGCCTGACCGAGTTTGTAGCAGCGGCGGGCAGTCGGAATAGGGAACTGCAATACACCGATTTGCAGCGGAACGATTTGTGTCGGCCAGCCGCCTTCATGCGGGAGAAGAGCGGAAAGCGGCGAGAACAAACCGTGATCCAAAGGCTTATCCTGGAAGAAAGACATATCGAATTCGTCCGCCATCAGGCTGGCCCCGATATGCTGCGACAGTGCCGCATGGCCTTTGACCGCAGGCAGGTCACGCGGGCCGCCGCCTTCATCGGCCACTTCATACTGCTCGTCGATACCCAACGTAAAGGCGGAATAGTGATCGAAGAAAAACGAGGTCACATGGTCGTTGAAAATGTAAACCAGCACGTCCGGTTTTTTCTCATCCAGCCATTTTTGCATCGGTGCAAAGCTTTCGAAAATTGGCGCCCAGGCGCTTTCTTCCTGCTTGTTATGGTCAACCGCAAAACCGATGGTCGGGGTATGTGAAACTGCTAAACCGCCTATGATTTTCGCCATCTTAAATCCTCAGTGCTTTTGTAGGGTAATCGCGGCGCGAAGGTCGTGCCGCGTTCTATTTCTATTTATGAACAGGTAGATGAACAGGTTGATGAATATATTGCTCAATAGGTTTCTAATTATAAGGTGGCTAATCCAGAGACTAGCGGATATTCATGGTGCGCGACAACTCCGGGATGTCAGTAATATCAACGCCTTTGATCATCTCGGCCGGGTGCGCCGCGCGGTGTAAAAGAATGCTCAGCCCCGCAAGCAATGCAGGCAACGCCAGAATAATAAAGATCATGTTTTGGCCGGAGAAAACGCCCAGCAGGACGCCGCCCATCGACGAACTGATAATCGCGCCGCTGCGGCCGATTCCGTGCATCCAGCAGACCCCGGTGGCACGCATTTCCGTTGGATAAAAGGCTGGAGAAAATGCCTGCAAACCGGTTTGTGCGCCGTTAATACACACGCCGCTGATGAAGACCAGCAGGGCAAGAATATCCGGGCCGAAGTTACCGATACCCTGTGATAACAGGCTGACCACGCCCATCATGTAGAAACCGGCAATCACCCGTTTGGCGATGAATCTGTCCATTAGCCCGCCGACCATCAGCCCGCCGAAAGTGCCGCCTAACTGGAACAAACCGGCGACAATGGCCGCACGTTCCAGTGAGAAACCGCCGTTACGCATAATGGTGGGCAGCCAGCCGTTGAGCAGATAAATCACGAACAGCCCCATGAAATAAGTGACCCATAGGACAATCGTGCCTTTGGCATAACCGTTAGTGAACAGCTGGAAGACCTTGGCTTTTTTCTGGATCACCGGCGCTTTCAGCACAAACCTGGTGCCTTCGCTGAAGACGCCACCGGCGCGGGTCAGCACTTTGGCGATTTTTTCCTTCGCCACTTTACGCACCACCATGTACATCGCCGATTCCGGCAGGATCCACAGCAGCAAGGGCAGCATCAGCAGGGGCACAATCCCGCCCGCGAAAATGACTGATTTCCAGCCGTAGTGCGGCAGTAAACCCGCGGCGACAAAACCCCCTGCGCCGGAACCGACGTTAAAGCCGCTGTACATCACGGTGATCATCAGGCTGCGGCGGCGTTCGGGCATGTATTCCGACACCAGCGTCACGGTATTGGGCATCACCGCGCCCAAACCAAGGCCGGTGAGAAAGCGCAGGATCGCCATTTCCATCGGCGTGCGGGCAAATGTGCTCAGCAGGCTGAACAATGCGAAGCACAGAATCGACCACATCAGCACCCGTTTGCGACCAAAGCGATCCGCGTTCGGTCCGGCAATCAGCGCGCCAATAGCCACGCCAAACATCGCAGCACCGAGGATCGGGCCCATTTCCGCGCGGCTGATACCCCAGTCTTCGATCAGCGCCGGAGCGATGAAGCCCATCACTGCGGCGTCATAACCGTCGAACATGATGATGATGAAACACAGGGATAAAACCACCCATTGATATTTCGATATCGGGCGTTCGTCTATCCACGCTTTCACGTCCACGATGGTGTTGTTGCTCATAGGGTACGCTCTCTGTTTTTTTTATTAATATGTGATCGGATTAAAACTTTGGACAAAATTTCACTGACCGGCTTAGCACGAAGAACGGTCGTGAAGGGTTTTTATTAAGATTATTTTATTTATTAAACAATGAGTTGGTTATTCATTGTTGTGCTTCCTGATAACCAACTTAGGGGCTGTAAAGCGCGCTGTCTGCCATAAAATCATTATGCAGGTATGAGTTTTATTTATGATGAGGTGTTTAAAATTACGGCAGTCGTGCTGCCGTAATTAAAAGAGGGCTCTGGAAGAGAAGGGGATAAAGCATTCATCAGGCGAATAGGTTACGCGGTCATATCCCAGAAACAGTCGTTATCGAGGGTGATGGTGGCGATTTTCTGCACCGGACCGCGCATGTTGACCTGAAAATCACCGCTGAAACTGATGGCAAGTTTCCCACCCGGCATATGCACCGTAACATTTTCATCCACCAGCCCCAGTTTGCGCATCGCGCTGGCGGCCGCACAACTGCTGCTGCCGGAGGCCAGCGTATAGCCTGCGCCACGTTCCCAGATGCCGATATTGATGTTGTTTCTGTCCAGCACCTGAACGAACTGCACGTTGGTACGCTTCGGGAAAATCGCCAGCGTTTCGATTTCAGAACCCAGTTGTTTCACCAGCGCTAAATCCAGTTCATCCACCCGGATCACGCAGTGCGGATTGCCCATCGACACCAGCGTCGCACTGAGGTTATGTCCGCCCGCGACCAGGGGTAATGCAAGGGCTTCGTCACCTTCAACGCTGGCAGGTAACGCCGCCGGAGAAAACTTTGCCTGACCCATATCGACAATCACCTGATGCGCACCTTCGGTCACTTCGCAACGCACCTGCCCGCCGGGGGTATTCACCTGAAACGGTTCGTGCGCTACGCGGCCAATATCAAACAGATAGCGGGCGTAAATCCGCAGGCCGTTGCCGCTTTTTTCGGCCTCTGAACCGTCGGGATTGATAATGCGCAGGGAAGGAATGTCGGCGTCGTCATGGTCAATCAGCAAACCGTCGGACCCGATGCCATAATGGCGGTCGCAGAGCCGCTGAATTTGCTCATTACTGAGAAGGGCGGCTACGCTCTGATGACAGACCAGATAATCATTACCCAGCCCGTGATAGCGGTGAAAAATCATGTTGGTGCTTCCTTTAATTCCTGCTCGTTCATAATTGATATGAATAGCTTTAATAGGAAATCTTGCCTGTTTCAATAGCGCCACGTAAATTCAAAATAATCAGTACGAAATTGCTGAGCTGATGTCCCTGAGATCCCGCCATAAACAAGGAGTTACAGATGGAAGCTTTTACTATTCCTGTGGCTGTTCCGCCGCTGGCCGTCACCACGCCGCGCCTGATCCTGCGTCAGTGGCAGGACAGCGATGCTGAGGCATTTGCAGAAATGAATGCAGACCCGCAGGTCATGGAGTTTTTCCCCGCCACCATGACCCGCGAGAAAAGCGACGAAATGCTGATGCGCTGTCAGAATTTGATCAATGAACGCGGCTGGGGGATATGGGCAGTTGAGTTGCGTGAGTCGGGGGAGTTTATCGGTTTTGTCGGGCTGCATACGCCGGGGTATGATCTGCCTTTTGTTCCGTGCGTGGAAATTGCCTGGCGGTTAAAAGTGGATGCGTGGGGAAAGGGTTATTGCACCGAAGCCGCCCGCGCCGCAATGGATGCAGGATTTAACCCGTTGGGTTTAAGCGAAATAGTGGCGTTCACAGCGCTGCCAAATGTGCGTTCTCAGGCGGTGATGAAGAAGCTCGGCATGACATGCGATCCCAAAGAGAACTTCATGCATCCGGCGCTGGAAGAAGGACACTGGCTGCGGGAACATTGTTTGTACCGTTTACCGCGTCCCTGAATGGCGTCCCTGAAAAAAACGGCTCCCCCTTTTCAGAGGGAGCCGTTTTTTTCAGCAAGGGCATTTGCCCGTTTTACCGCCTTCGCCCGGGAATCTCGTCTCCAGACAACTGCGGTGAAATCAGGGGGAGTCAGACGGGGCGTTAGCTTTCTGTTGATTCTGGCAAAAAAATCTCCGGCGCAGACACTTTGCCGGGGAAGAAATGAACGCGCTTATTTGGGTGCCGGACTGTAATTATCGATATAGCCAGCGATTTTCTTGCCAATCAGCGTAAGGAGTGGGCCGGCAAATACCCCGCCCAAACCGGCGACGATCATTAACCGGTCATCGCTTGCATCCCGCGAAAGAACGAAAATACTTACCAACATCCCGGTGAAACAAGAAACAACAATCTGCAGAAAACAGGCTTTCAGCTCTTCTATGAACGGCTTACTTTTTCTCAGCATGATATAGCGGACAAGCCCGCCCCACGCCGACATACCTACAATTGCAAGTATGATACCGTGCTCCATTAACACGATATCTCTGGCTTGTGCTGCACCAATCATGACGTAGTCCTCAGAAGTTAAAATTAAACCGATATAAAACTGTTGCGGTCAAATTATCACCAGAGGCTGTGGCGCGAAAATCACAAGGCAACACATTTTACTGTGAGGTGTCGGGCAGCCATCACCGGGAACATTAAAAAAAATAAAAGACATTCTATTTTAAGTCTTTGTCAGCGACCGCGCTGACCCGACTAGCCTCCGGCCATTCTGACTATAAGGCAGGAGCGCATAAGTAACTCCTTCCTCAGGTGAGAGGAAGGAGCAAAACACTAAAACCGTCAGTCAACCGGGGAGGATAAAGTGGGGGTCAGCAAGGGCATTTGCCCATTTTACCGCCTTCGCTCGGGAATCTCGCCTCCAGACAACGGCGGTGGAATTCACGCTCCGTCATGGGCGTGCTGTCCGGATGTCGCACCTGCATATGCCGGACATAATTCTGATAATCCTGCACGCCGACCATCAGCCGGAAGCTCTGCGCGGTGCGCTTTATGACCAGTTTCAGCCACCCGGCAACGTTGTGTGGTTTCGGTTGTGGCACAAATAACGGCTGACAGCGTGTCACCTGAAATGCGCCTAACCGTGGGGTCTTAAATAATGCGCGTGATTCAGACATGGCGGGCCTCGCGACGGTTAACCACGGCAGTTTCATGCACGGTTGGCGTAGCGGATTTAAGCGCGCGGCGGATAACAAAGAAGGCGGAAATCAGCATGGTCACCGCCACCAGCATGAAAAAGCCGCACAGGATGGCGTTAATCTGATTGTTCAGCACGATGGTGTGCATATCCGCCATCGTTTTCGCCGGTTTGATGATTTCACCACTGTCGATGCCCGCGTTAAATTTCTTCGCCTGCGCCAGAAAACCAATCGACGGTTTTTCGTGAAAAATCTTCTGCCAGCCTGCGGTCATCGAGGTGATGAACAGCCAGATGGTCGGCAAAATCGTCACCCACGCGTAACGCTGTTTCTTCATTTTGAACAGCACTACCGTACCCAGAATCAGCGCCATTGAGGCCAGCATCTGGTTACCGATACCAAACAGCGGCCACAGTGTATTGATGCCGCCAAGCGGATCCACCACGCCCTGATACACGAAGAAACCCCAGCCAGCGACCGCGACCGTAGTACCGGCAAACGTGCCGATCCAGGAACGGTTATTCGCCAGCGACGGAACGGCGACGCCCACCAGATCCTGCACCATAAAACGGCAGGCGCGGGTACCGGCATCGACGGCAGTCAGAATAAATAAGGCTTCAAACAGGATGGCGAAGTGATACCAGAAGGCCATCATGGCGCGGCTGTTGAACACCTCGGTGATGATGTGCGCCATGCCGACCGCAAAGGTCGGTGCGCCACCGGCACGGGAAAGAATCGACTGCTCGCCGACGTCCCTGGCGATTTGCGTCAGAACGTCCGGCGTGATGACAAAGCCCAAGCCGTTAATCACCTGTGAAGCGCTTTCCACCGTGGTGCCAATCAGCGCCGCCGGTGAGTTCATCGCGAAATATACGCCCGGATCGATAACAGACGCACAGATCAGCGCCATGATCGCCACAAACGACTCCATCAGCATTGCGCCGTAACCGATAAAACGGATATGGCTTTCGCGCTCAATCAGTTTCGGCGTCGTGCCGCTGGAAACCAGTGCATGGAAACCGGAAATCGACCCGCAGGCAATAGTGATAAACAGGAACGGGAACAGGCTGCCGGAGAATACCGGACCGCTGCCGTCAATAAAGCGTGAGACGGCAGGCATTTTCATTTCCGGCATGGCGAAGACGATACCCACCGCCAGACCGGCAATCACGCCGATTTTCAGAAACGTCGAGAGATAATCGCGCGGCGCCAGCAGCAGCCAGACCGGCAATACCGAGGCAATAAAACCGTAAATCACCAGCACCCAGGTTAGCGTGGTACCGTGCAGCGTAAAGAACGGACCCCAGTAGGGATCTGCCGCTACGTTGCCGCCGTACACAATCGCCAGCATCATCAGCACGAAACCCATCACCGACACTTCAGCAATTTTTCCCGGACGCAGAAAACGCATGTAGATGCCCATAAACAGGGCGATCGGGATGGTGGCGGCGATGGTGAACAGTCCCCACGGACTGTCGGCGAGTGCTTTGACCACCACCAGCGCCAGTGCGGAAAGAATGATGATCATCACGCCCAGCGCGCCGAGCATAGTGATCACTCCGGCAAAATCGCCCAGTTCCTGTTTTGCCATTTCACCTAATGAACGCCCGTCGCGGCGGGTGGAGATGAACAAGATCAGGAAATCCTGCACTGCGCCCGCCAGCATCACACCCACTAAAATCCAGATAGTGCCCGGCAGGAAGCCCATTTGTGCGGCAAGGATCGGGCCGACCAGCGGACCGGCTCCGGCGATGGCCGCGAAATGGTGGCCGAACAATACCCATTTGTTGGTCGGCACGTAATCCAGCCCGTCATTGTGACGCTCAGCCGGAGTCATGCGTTTGTCATCGAGTTCGAAGACTTTTTCAGCGATAAACAGGCTGTAAAATCGGTATGCAATGCTGTAACAGGCAATAGCGGCGACCACCAGCCACAGGGCATTAACGTGTTCGCCGCGGCTCAGTGCCAGCATCCCAAAGGCAAAAGCCCCGATTAACGCCACCACCAGCCAGGTAATCCCGGACTTGACGCTTTTCATGATGTACAACTCCTTATGAATGGTCCTGCTCAGGCAGGCCACTATTTTTATGCAGAGAGTGTGATGTAGAGGTACGATGCGCAGACGTGCATCAGGTTGCAATATTGTGAAAATTCCGTTTAAAAATAGTGTTTTTAAACGGAAAAGTTTGAAGTTAAAGATGAAATTGTGATGGGGTTGACGCTTTAGGCAGAGAAGGCTGGTCGGATGACATCAAAGTTGTGGCGCAGAAGAAAGAATGCAAAAAAAAAACCGGCCCGTGAGGGGCCGGTCAGGCAGGTTATCAGACGCTATTATTCAGCGGCAGCGGGTTTTGCTTCACCTGGTTTGTGGTCACGCATCTGCTCCATTTTGGCAGCGCGTTTCTGGTAGTTCTCATTGAACTGTTTTTTCTGCTCTGGCGTCAGCAGGTTATACATTTTGTTCTCAGCACGTGCGCGTTCCAGCATACGGTCGGACTGCGCTTTGGTGATGGTATCAATCTGCGATTTCACTTTTGATTCATCGAAGCTGTCAGACGCCACCAGGCTGTGCATCTGATCCATCTGTGCTTTCATTGCAGCGCGGTCAGGACGCGGGCCGCTGTCTTTCATGATCTCTTTCATCTGAGTTTTCTGCTGCTCAGTCAGGTTCAGACCGGCAAACGGGTTCATATGATGCGGGCCTTTATGGTGCATCATTTTGCCGTGTGGCGCGGTAGTGGCGTCAGTTGCAGGAGCAGCGGTTGTCTCAGCAGCAAACGCGAAAGAAGCAGAGCTCAGAGCCAGAGTTGAAGCCACAATCATTGCGGTAAGTTTACGCATAATTAAATTCCTCATTGAATATTCAGGCACGTCGCCCGTTTTGTTTCGACGTAAACAAGTCTACTCATTCCAATGAATAGTAATGCGAGGAAGATGTAAAAGAGTGAAAGCCAAAATGTCATTTATCCGGCAATCGTGGAGAAAATGTTTAGAAAGCGTAAGGTTGCACGAACAGGCATGAACGGGAGGTCAGATAAATCTGAGTAATGCGGTGTATTCACACATTAACATGATGAATGTTTCGCCGCCAGACCTCACTGGTAAACATTGATGACGGTTGATGAGCAGTTTACTTCACAGATAAAAGCTAAAAACAGGCATAATAGTTATCATTTGATTAACACTTCCTATAACAGTGCAGATGAATTATGGCCGAATCCCGTTATGAAACGCTGGCGCGTACCTTACGCCGACAAATAGATACGCAGGTCTGGCTGCCCGGCGACCGTCTGCCTTCGTTGCGCGATACCTGTAAACAGTCGGGCCTGAGCCTGATGACGGTATTACAGGCTTATCAGCTGCTGGAAAGTCAGGGCGTGATTGTTTCCCGCCCGCAATCCGGTTATTACGTGGCGGCAGGCACACAGCGCCCGGTGCGTCATTCACCTGATGAACGCCTGCACGCCGCCGAGCAGGTGGACGTCAACGACGCTATTTTCGATATCCTCAAAGCCGGGCAAGATCCCGCCGTGGTGCCGCTGGGTTCCGCGTTTCCTGATCCGACGCTTTTTCCGCAGCCACGGCTGGCGCGTTCGCTGGCCAGCGCCGTCCGCCGGATGTCACCACACAGCGCCATTGCTAATCTGCCGCCAGGTAATGAAGAGCTGCGCCGCAGTATTGCGCAGCGCTACGCACAAAACGGTATTGAAGTGGCACCTGATGAAATTGTGATTACGTCGGGGGCAATGGAATCGCTCGGATTAAGTTTGCAGGTGGTGACAGAACCGGGTGACTGGGTCGCCATCGAATCGCCCGCTTTTTATGGCGTATTGCAGGCCATTGAGCGCCGCAAATTAAAAGCCGTCGCCATTCCGACGGATGTGCGTTATGGCATGGATCCCGATGCACTGGAGAAGGCGCTGGAGATCTATCCGGTCAAAGCCTGCTGGCTGATGTCGAGTTTTCAGAACCCGCTCGGATGCAGCCTGCCACCGGAAAATAAGGCACGGCTGGTGGGAATTTTGCAGGCGCATAAGGTGGCGCTGATTGAGGATGACGTTTACAGCGAACTGTATTTCGGCAGCGAACGGACGGTGCCGCTTAAAGCGTCAGATTATCGCAGTGAAATTCTGCACTGTTCGTCTTTTTCAAAATGTCTGGCGCCGGGATTTCGTGTCGGCTGGGTGGCGGCGGGGGCTTATGCCGAACGTATACAGCGTCTGCAACTGATGAGCACATTATCGGCCAGCGTACCGGTTCAGCTGGCATTAGCGGATTATTTACAGGGCGCGCAGCAGGGCGGCTACGACACGCATTTGCGACGTTTACGGCGTCAGCTCGAACAACGGCAGCTGGCGATGCGCCACGCCATTATCCGGGAATTCCCGCCGCAGGTTTCAGTTTCGCAACCAGCGGGAGGCTATTTCCTGTGGCTGGATTTGGGCGATAACGTGGATGCGGCACGGGTTTATCAGCGCGCGCTGGCAAAAGGCGTCAGCGTCGCGCCCGGCACCATGTTCTCGGCCGATGAACGATTCCGTCACTGTTTGCGTCTGAACACCTCATTCGAATGGGGGCCGCACACCGCCCGCGCCATCTCGATTCTGGCGGCGCTGGTGGCGGAAGAAATCGGGATGGAAAAGGGGAGTTAACCTTCCGGGGAGTAGCGGGTTCGCTAATTGTCTGATGCCAGGTAAAGGAATATTGTAATCCCTCACTCTAATAAGGGATTTAAAACCATGGCAATACCCGTTTACTTATGGCTCAAGGATGACGGTGGTGCAGACATTAAAGGTTCTGTGGATGTACGTGATCGCGAAGGAAGTATTGAGGTCGTTTCATTTAATCACGGGCTTCATATTCCGACAGATAATAATACCGGAAAAATAACCGGCACGAGGATCCATGCACCGCTGACATTTGAAAAAGAGTTCGATAGTTCGTCCCCATACTTTTATAAAGCTGTAGCTCAAGGCCAGACTTTAAAATCGGCAGAATATAAGTGGTATCGGATAAATGATGCTGGACAGGAAGTAGAATATTTCAATATGTTGCTGGAGAACGTGAAAGTCGTCGCTATCAGTCCGGTGATGTACAACGTTAAAACTTGTGAGAAAACCAATCATATGGAAAATATTGAACTGCGATATGAAAGGATTACATGGAAATATTGTGACGGAAACGTACAGTTCACCGATGCATGGAATGAACGTGTAACAGCCTGAAGATGAGAGGGGATTATCCCCCTCTTTTCACTAATCATAAAGCCATTGTCCCGCCTCAGCAGAGTTAATGAACATCTGAACTGTTAAATCCGGCTTCTTTATCCATTTATCTTTTTTTCTGAGAATCCAGTCCAAAATGCCGATTTCTAAATAGGGAAAATAGGCATTCCAATCAAGAGTGCTCATATCAATACTGAATTCATCGCCAAATCGCTCAATTATTTCAACCAGATAGTAAGGTTCATCTTCGAAATCCTGCAGTGCTGAGTCGATCTCGATAGAAATTCTTTTAGAACTGAACAGTACCTTTTGGTCCGGTATTTCTCGCTTAAAAAAAGCCACCACCTTCTCCTCAATACTCATAATACCACCTTAAAATATCCGATCTTGGGGATGGGCAATGATGTTGTATTTATTGACAGATTTACAGGCAATACTTGAGACATCGTAAGCAATCAGAAATGCTCCCAGTACTGGGATTGTGCGGCCAATAAAGGTTGATAATTTTTTAACCATCACAATTTTCATCTTAGGTGGGAAGTAACCTATTATCGTTGGTAACTTTATGGGCATCATTTTTCCACGAAGATATTTTCTGATAGTTTTTGAAGCCCTTGATGTCCCCGGAGTGGCATCGGAGGGTTTACCTGGCACATCGATATTATTTTTCCCTGAGTATAGGAGTGAAACACCTACTACATCATTTACACCGAAATGATCAAGTGTCTCATCAACCATAATCCAGAAAAATAGTTCGCAGGCAGTAAGATTGGAGGTTCCATCGTAGAAATAGGTTCCATTTAGTTCTTCAATCGTGTCCATCGTAGAAACTCCCTTTATAAATGAGGAGTTACGTTATGCCTTCGAACTTTAATAAACAATTATCGATCGCTATTTAACGAGATTTTCAGAAAGTTATTATGGATAAACATTCATTAACGGAAACCCTATTATCCCGATTTCAAACATCCTTCTCCCGCAACGTCTTGCCGACATTTCCGCCCGGATGGACTTTCAGCAAACGCTGCTGGTCGAAACCGTTGCGCAGCATAATGTTGCCGCACAACGCATCGAACACCGCCAGCACCAGCACGATAGACGTCGTGGCCAGCATATTGAGCGGGTCGATTTCGCGCTGAATGTGCGTTTTCACCACCAACGTGGCGGCGCGGGCAATCGCCGAATCCGGATTCTCCGTCACGCTGATGATTGCCACGCCTTTAGCTTTCAGTGTCGGCAGCAGGCGCGTCAGCTCTTCAGAGTTGCCGCCGCGGGAAATCAAAATCATCAGATCATTGCTGCGCATAAAACCTAAGTCACCGTGGGCCGCATCGGTAGCACTCAAATACACCGCAGGCTGTTCAACGCAGGCCAGCATATGCGCGATTTTCCGCGCTGCAATGCCCGATGTGCCCACGCCGGTGACGGCAACCTTGCCCTTGCAGCCCGTCACCAGCGTCAGTAACTGCTGCCAGACATCCGCATCGAGATTATGCTGCAATGCCAGCAGTTCCTGGCTGTAGGTCTGCCAGCCCTGACACGCCAGGGTAAACTCCTCTTCCGCATTCATTCGGTTTCCCCCTGCATCAGGCGGCGGTATTTCATGCTGTCGTGGTACATCTCATGGAATACGCGATATTTACGGTCGTAATACTCTTTGATTTTATTGGTTTGCGGCGTAACGGTTTTGCCGATACGGCTCATGGCGGCCATCGCTTCCGGCAAAGAATCGTATGCGCCTGCCGCGACGGTGCCCATCATGGCGCTGCCAAGCAACATCGCTTCGCTTTCTTCCGGCAATAACATCGCGCAGCCGGTGGCGTTGGAATGTTCCTGCACAAATACCGGGTTTTTGGTGCCGCCGCCGCTGGCCATCATGGTATCAATGCGGTAACCGCTCTGGTTCATGGTCTCGATAATGTGACGGGTGCCGAGCGCCAGCGCCTGAATGGTCGCCAGATAATGCAGGGCCATGTCTTCCTGCGTGCGCGACAGTTTCAGACCGGTCAGCGTACCGGTCAGCGTCGGATTGGCGCGCGGTGAACGGTTGCCGTGGAAATACGGCAGCATATGAATATCTTTGGTGAGGAAGGCGATATTCTCCGGTTCACCGGCCATTTTTCGCAGAATGCCGTTGAGCATTTCGTAAATGGTTTTGCCACTGTCTTTGCCCTGTTTGAGCAGGTCCTGATAACAGGGATGCGACTGGATCACGTGGTCTATCAGCGCGCCGGTGGTAGATTGCCCGCCTTCATTCAGCCAGTAGTCCGGCAGAATGGCTGAGTAATAAGGCCCCCAGATGCCGCCGATATAACGTGCGCTGCGCGACATCGCCATATGCGCCGTAGACGTGCCGCCAATCAGCGCGATGCGGTTGTCGAAATCAGCTGATTCACCGGATGCACCGCTGGCACCGAGAATACCGAGGCTGCCTGCGTGGGCATCAATAATCGAAACGCTGACTGCCGTGCCAGCCATCAGACCCATTTCTGCAGCGGCGCGCTGGGTCAGACCGTGTCCGAGCGGTTCCCCCATGGTTTTCACTTCACTGCCAATTTTCGCCGCGTTGTTTTCCAGCAAATCTTCCAGCCCGATCTGGCGGAAATAGCTCGGATCCCAGCGGTCTTCATGGCCGATATAGGTCCATTTGCAGACGGTGGAACACAGCGAGCGGGTGGTGTCCTGCGTGGCGCGCCAGGTCAGGAAATCTGGCAGGTCAAACAGGTGACCGACGTTGTTCCAGGTGGTTGGCATATGCTGTTTCAGCCACAGCAATTTCGGCGTCTGCATTTCCGGTGAAATAATCCCGCCGACGAATTCCAGCACGCGGTGACCGGTGGCATTGATACGCTCGGCCTGAGTTATAGCGCGGTGATCCATCCACACAATAATGTTCTGCTCGCTGCGCCCGGAAGGACTGACGGTCAGCGGTTTGCCTTCTTTATCCAGCACCACCAGCGAACAGGTGGCGTCGAACCCGATACCTTTCACCTGAATCGGGTTGATGTCTGCCTGATTCACCGCGTCTTTCACGGCGTTGCAAACGGACTGCCAGATCTCATCGGAAGACTGTTCGACGAAATCGGCTTTCGGGCGGTACAACGTGATTTCACGGCTGGCCTGGCCGACCATGCGGCCGGTCATGTCGAAGACGCCCGCGCGGGCACTGCCGGTTCCTACGTCAACTCCAATAAAATAACTCGCCATGTTCTTTCCCTTCGGTAAAAAGCTTTCGCTTAAGATTTTCTGTTTTGCAGAGCGATAAACAGGATCAGGACGCCGCCCCAGAGAGCCATTGTCAGGTAACTGCTGACGCCCATCAGGTTCAGGCCGCTTTCCAGCATTTGCAGAACAATCAGTGCCAGTACCAGCCCGATGACCCGACCGAAACCGCCGTCGGGGTTAATCCCGCCGAGCACCGAAGCCAGAATAGTCACCAGCAAATACGAGTCACCGTAGCCTGCTTTCGCCGAGTTAAATTTGGACATCATCAGCAGTGCCGCGCCCCAGCCGAGCAGGGCGGAAAGCACGTACACTGCGATAGTCACTTTGTGGGTGTTGACGCCGCTGAAGCGTGTGGCCTGTTCGTTGGACCCCATCAGATACAGGCTGCGCCCGAGCGTGGTGTGCTCCAGCAAAACCCATAACAGCAGCGCCACCAGCAGGAATAACAGCAGAGCGACCGGAATGCCCAGCAGACTGCCGTTACTGAGATACTGAATTGCCGCCGGGAAGCCGGAAATCACCGCACCGTTGGTCAGCAGAATGTTCAGTCCGGCAATCAGCGTCATGGTGCCGAGCGTTGCCAGAATCGGCGAGACACCGACATACGCAATCAGCGCGCCGTTGAGCACGCCAGTCACCACTGCAACGGCCAGACCGGCGAGCATCGCCAGCACGAAATATTGCGGCTGATCCGGATGCGCTACCAGAATCGCCGCCATTGCCAGCGAACAGGCGTTAGCTCCGGCAATCACTGAAAGGTTGATGCCGCCGGTGAGCATGGTGATGCCCATCCCCAGTGCCAGCATGCCCAGAATCGGCAACTGCGAGGAGATCGACTGGAAATTGCCGATGCTGTAAAAACTGCCGCCCAGCGTGAACGAGAACAATACGGCCACGGCAACGATGATCAGCAACTGCAAACGGATGATGCGGTCGCCGGGGAAGAATCGGTTTAAGGTTGTCATGTCACATCCCCTTTGCCAGTTTGCGTTTTTCATTCCACGCGGTGCTGCTGATGCTGACCAGAATGATCACGCCGCTGAAAACCTGATGCCAGTAAGACGAAATACTCAACAGGGTCAGGCCGTTTTGCAGGAAGGCCAGCAGCATCACACCGAGAATGGTGCCGGTGAGCGAGCCGCGACCGCCGGTCATGCTGGTGCCGCCTAACACCACCGCTGCCAGCACCGTCAGCTCATAACCGAGCAGGGAATTCGGTGCGACAGACTGAGTGATTTGCGCCTGAACCACGGCAGCGATACCCGCCAGTAATCCCATAAATCCGTAGACGTAAAAATGCAGCCGCAGGATGTTCAGACCAAGGCGCGACGCGGCGTCACGGTTGCTGCCCATGGCGTAAATCTGACGACCGACGCGGGTGCGGTTCATCAGCACGCCGGTGGCGATGATGACGCCCAGCAGGCTGAGCAACGGCAATGTCAGGCCATAGTCATAACCGTCGGCAGCGGTAAAGGAAAACCAGTTAATGCCGTTCATAAACCAGTCGGGGAAGCCGTACAGCCAGGTGCCGTTGGTCAGATACACCAGCAACCCGTAGAAAAGGTTCAGCGTGGCAATCGTAATGATGATGGCCGGAACGCGCAGCCAGTACACCAGAAAACCGTTGACCAGCCCGAGCAGCAAACCGGTGCCCATCGACATGGCAAACGCCAGCGGGAAACTGCCGCCATGGTGGATGATGTAGCTCGCCATCACGTACTGACCGATGGAGGTCACCGCCGGGAAAGAGATGTCGATGCCACCGGCGATCAGCACCACAAACAGGCCGCAGGCCAGAATGCCGAGAATGGCATAACTGGTGGCGACGTCGGTCAGGTTGCCGAGCGTCATAAATTCCTGGGTGCTGACGCTCAGGCCAATCACCAAAAGCAGCACCAGTAATCCCAGCCAGAATTCGTGCTGAGAAAACAGTTTCGAGAGAGATTTGTTATCCATTGATCGCCTCCGCAATCTGCGCTTCGCTGCTCTGGTGCGGCGCGAATTCCGCCACCAGTTCGCCTTTGCGCATCACCAGCACGCGGTGACTGTTGTAATAAGCTTCCGGAATTTCATCGCAAATCATCAGCACCGCCATGCCGGACTCCGCCAGATCGCGGGCGATGCGGTAAATCCCTTCTTTGTTGGCAATATCCACACCGACGGTTGGAGAATCGAGGATCAGGATATGTGGCTGGGTCGCCACCCATTTTGCGATGGCGATACGTTGCGCATTACCGCCGGAAAGCGTCTTTACGGGTAAGCCGCTGTCGGAAACTTTAATGTTCAGGTCACGGATCAGGTCTTTCACCACGGATGCCGCTTTGCGGTGATCCATCAATCCGGTGCCGGTGTGCAGCTTGTCGAAAATCGACACCAGCGTGTTGTCGTAAATGGATTGCTCCATGATCAGCCCCTGAGTCAGACGGTCTTCCGACACATAGGCGATACCGTGACGGATCGCGTCGCGGTTGCTGTGGAATTTCACCGCATTGCCGTTAACGCGGATTTCACCGCTGTCCGGCTGGCTCATGCCAAACAGGCTCAGACATAACTCGGTACGCCCCGAACCGAGCAGGCCGATAATTGAAGTGATCTCGCCCTGGCGCAATGACAGCGAAATATCCTGATACTGGCCTTTGCGGCTCAGATGGCTGACTTCCAGCAGCGGCGTCACGTCGGCGGGCGCGCGGTGCGGCAGATGACTGTAGGTAAAGCGCTGTCCGGTCATCAGGAATGCCAGCTCATTGCTGTCGAGTTCACTGGCCGGATAGGTGCCGACCAGTTTGCCGTCGCGCATCACGCTGATACGGTCGGCGACTTCCATCACCTCATCGAGACGGTGGCTGACAAAAACCACGCAGATGCCCGCAGCTTTCAGCTCATTGACCACCCGCAGCAGGCCGTTTACTTCGGTGCGGGTCAGCGATGCGGTCGGTTCGTCCATGATAACCAGGCTGGCGTCAGCGGCGATTGCGCGGCATATTGCCACTAACTGACGGTCTGCGATCGAGAGTTTTTCGACTTTACGGTCCGGATCGAGAGAAACTCCGACCCGTTGCATCGCCGCGACAGCTTTTTTGCGCATTGCCTCGCGATGTACCCAAAAATCACCGCCCGGTAAATAACGGTGAATGGCAATATTTTCGGCCACCGATAAATTCGGGAATAAAGACAAGTCCTGATAAATAACCTGAATACCGTAATAAGAAGAAAGTTGCGGTGTCAGGGTATGAAAGAGTTTTCCGTCGAGCGTAATCGCCGCGCCTTTTTCCGGCTGATACACGCCGGAAATCACTTTAATGATGGTGCTTTTTCCGCAACCATTCTGACCGGCAAGACAATGCACTTCGCCTTTATTCAGCGTCAGGCTGACATTATCCAGCGCTAATACACCGGGGAATTTTTTACTGATTTTTTCGAGGCTGATAAAGGCCTCAGCAGGGGCAGGGGACGTGCTGAGAGTATTCATCGCAATCCTTACAACATACCCTTCATACTTCGTGCTGTGGATGCGTTGCTGCACTCGCTCACCCGAATCACTGACTTATGTAAGCTCATCGGGATTCACTCATTTGCCGCCTTCCCACAACCCGAATTATTTAGGGTTTAAGTTTCAATGTCTGATTAGAAATTCAGATACGGCACAGCAAACATCGCCGTATCTGTTTCTATTTGCCTGGTGTGGCGCTGGAGATAAAAGTATCTCCGGTAAATATCCGATAAATAAAAGAATTAAAAAGCTAAATCAGAAGCCGAGTGATTTCGCATTCTCTGGTGTCACTTCCAGAATTTTATTAAAACGAATCACGTGTTTATCCATATCCACATCGGCTTTGCCTAACCCGTCGATGCTCAGGTCTTTGGTCACTTCTTTACCCTGCAACAGCTGGTCGGCGACGGTAACTAAGGCGTAACCGGCATCTTTCGGATCCCACAGCAGCACTTTCTTCACATCACCGCGCATCAGGTATGGCGCAGCCTGAGCAGGCATAGCGATACCGACAACGGCTATTTTGTTTTTCGCACGTTTCTGCTGAACGGCCTGACCGGCACCAATCGGGCCGAGGGAACCGAAACCGATAATCCCTTTCAGATCAGGATAGGTTTTCATTAAGTCGAGCGTGGTGGAGTAAGACTTATCGATGTTTTCTGCAACCGGCAGACGTGAAGTCACTTCATGCATATCCGGGTATTTTTCTTTCTGATATTTAATCGCCGCATCTGCCCATGCGTTATGCAATGGCACGGTCAGGGAACCGACATAAATGGCATAACCGCCTTTGCCGCCCATATCCTTCGCCAGCTCGTCCATATTCGCTTGCGCATATTTCTGGCTGTCGATGGTTTCGATATCCCACTGACCAATCTGCTGGTCCGGCGATTCGTGCGTTAACACCACGATGCCCTGGTCGCGCGCTTTTTTCAGCACCGGTTCCAGCACTTTAGCGTCGTTCGGCACAACGATAATGGCGTCGACTTTTTTGGCAATCAGATCTTCAATCACTTTGACCTGCTGGGCAGGATCCGGCGTGGAAGCGCCCACCTGATAGGCGTTAACGTCGAGTTTTTGCGCGGCTTCTTTTACGCCGACTTCCATGCGGGTGAACCAGGGAATGCCGGTGACTTTGGCGACGACAGCGATGTCGTAAGGCTTGGCGGCGAATGACGGTGTTGTGAATAACATGCATGCTGAAACCACACATGCACTGACTAATGCGAGGTTAAATTTCATGTCGGTACCTTTCTTATGATGTTCTGTTCTTGTGTAGGGGAACGGGCAGTGGTCATTTATTCCACATTCAGAGATTAACTTAACAGGAAAGCGCTTTTCGCGTGGTCGTGAACGGAATGTGATCAAAGTCCTTAATTGTTAATGTTTATGACTTTAAATGTAAAAATAAGGTTAATTAAATCCAGCAATTCAACCGGAACCCGGTTGGGTGGCAGACGTTACCGATAACAATGAAACAAATTTAGATCAAATAATTTACATATAAGACACATTGGAAAATCTATACGCGGATTTTTCAGAAAGGAAGGCGGGGCACTGTTTTTTATTTGCGCAGAGTGTGAACAGCGTCACGGGGAACAGATGCGCCAGAACGGTGCGACATTGCACCTTCATCGGGCGGTGCACCTGAATCAGCCAGGACCGATACGCGCGGGATCACAATCCTGCATAAAACATTGTGCCCGAAATGAAATTATTTCCCTGCATAGTCATTCTTCATCACCCGTTGCTGCAAAAGGGGATTTTTTCTTTTATTCATTTATTATGCAATTAAAGTGAATAACAGCCGGTATTAAGTGGTTGTTTTTTCTCGATGTCACTTTTTCTATTCACTTTTTCCCTTTGCTGGCATGAAGACTGCACTCTATGATGTGACTGAGTGAGATTATTTATTAACTTTTAAATAACAAATTAATAACCAGAATTCCTGCCGGTATGGGGGGCGGGCTCCTGCACCCTGAATTCAGCCAGTCACTGGCCTTACATTAAGAGGTTTATATGGAACACCAACAGCAACCACAAAACGTCAGCCGCCAGAACTTTGATGACTGGATGGTGCCGGTATATGCCCCTGCGGCGTTTATTCCCGTGCGTGGTGAAGGATCCTGGCTGTGGGATCAGGCGGGCAAAGATTATGTCGACTTTGCGGGCGGCATTGCCGTGAATGCGCTGGGTCATGCGCACCCGGAAATCCGTAAAACACTGCACGAACAGGCGGATAAAGTGTGGCATCTGGGCAATGGTTACACCAACGAACCGGTGCTGCGTCTGGCGAAGCAACTGATCGACGCCACCTTTGCTGACAAAGTCTTTTTCTGTAACTCCGGCGCGGAAGCCAACGAAGCGGCGCTCAAACTGGCCAGGCTGTACGGCAATAAAGCCGGTGGCGAAAAGAACGAAATCATCGCCTTCAAAAACGCCTTCCATGGCCGCACGCTGTTTACCGTAACGACCGGCGGTCAACCGAAATATTCCGAAGATTTCGCGCCCTTACCGCAAGCGATTACCCATCTGCCGTTTAACGATCTGGCCGCTGTCGCCAGCCATATTTCTTCCCGCACCTGCGCAGTGATTGTTGAGCCTATTCAGGGCGAGGGCGGTGTAGTACCCGCAGATGCCGGATTCCTGCAAGGTCTGCGCGAGTTATGTGACAAGCATCAGGCGGTGCTGATTTTCGATGAAGTGCAGACCGGCGTTGGGCGTACCGGCGAGCTGTATGCCTATCAGCATTACGGCGTGGTGCCGGACATTCTGACCAGTGCCAAGGCGCTGGGCGGCGGTTTCCCGATTGGTGCGATGCTGACCACCGACCGTTATGCCGCGTTATTCCAGCCGGGTACGCACGGCACCACTTATGGCGGTAACCCGCTGGCGACGGCGGTAGCAGGCAAGGTGTTTGAGCTGATTAACACGCCTGAAGTGTTAGCCGGAGTCACTAAACGGCATGACTGGTTTATCGCCGGGCTTAAGCGCATTAACGACCGTTATCAGGTATTCAGCGAAGTGCGCGGCCAGGGTTTGCTGATCGGCGCAGTGATGAATGCGCGTTATAAAGATCAGGCCAAACAGCTGAATACGCTGGCGGCGGAAGAAGGGCTGATTGCGCTGATTGCCGGACCTAACGTGCTGCGCTTTGCGCCATCGCTGATCATTCCGGGCGCGGATATTGAAGAAGGGCTGAACCGCCTTGAGCGAGCTGTCGCGCGCCTGTGCGTGTGATTAATTGGGTAAAATGAGGTAGAGCATCATGATGTTGATTAGACCTGTGCGGCCCGGCGATCTCGCCGATATTCTGCAGTTATCAGGCAAAACCGGCATCGGTTTAACGTCTTTGCCCAAGGATGAAGCGCATTTACGCGGGCGCATTGAGCGCTCAGTGGCGACCTGGGAAGGTCGTCTGGATAAAGGCGAACAGGGCTATCTGTTCGTGCTCGAAGACACCGAAAAGCAAAAAGTGGTCGGCGTCAGCGCCATTGAAGTGGCAGTCGGACTCAGTGAGCCGTGGTACAACTTTCGCCTCGGTACACTGGTCCATGCCTCCAAAAGCCTGAACATTTACAAACCGGTGCCGACGTTGTTTCTCAGCAACGATCACACCGGTTATACCGAGCTTTGCACGCTGTTTCTTGATGCGGATTACCGCAACGGTAAAAACGGTCAGCTGCTGGCAAAAGTCCGTTTCCTGTTTCTCGCGGCGTTCCGCGAATACTTCTCGCGCAAGGTGATCGCTGAAATGCGCGGAGTCTCCGACGACAATGGTCATTCACAGTTCTGGGACAGCGTCGGGCGGCACTTCTTTGGTATGGAATTCGCCGAAGCCGATCGTCTGACCGGCATGGGGCAGAAATCCTTTATCGCCGAACTGATGCCGAAACATCCTTTATATACCGAACTGCTCAGTCATGAAGCCCGTGAAGTGATCGGCGAAGTGCATCCGCAAACCGCACCGGCGCGTGCCGTGCTGGAAGGCGAAGGGCTGCGCTACGAGGGTTATGTGGATATTTTCGATGCCGGTCCGACGCTCGAGGGCGAAATCGATCAGTTACGCGCGGTGAAAGAAAGCCGCCTGTTGCCGGTGCGGCTGGCGGAAGAACGCAGCGGTGACGATGAGCCGCTGTATCTGGTCGCTAATGAGCAGTATCAGAACTTCCGTGCCCTGCTGGTTCCGGGAGGTGAAACCCCGGAAAACCTGTCACTTAACGCCGCAGAGGCTGAAATACTCGGCCTGCGCGAAGGCGATACGCTGCGCGCCGTGGCGCTTTTTCCCGGCAGCTCCGTTGCTCCCGCAACCCAAAATCTCAAAAAGGAAAGTCTCGCATGATGCAACCTGCACTTTTTATACAGGGCCAGTGGCGCAGCGGACAAGGCGCGCAGCTTAACAAAACCAATCCGGCGGATAACACGTTGCTGTGGTCGGCGCTGAGCGCCAATGCAGAAGATGTCGAAGCCGCCTGTACGGCAGCGCGCACGGCATTCCCGGCATGGGCGCGTAAAACCGTGGACGAACGCGCTGAGGTGATTCAACGTTTCGCGGATTTACTGACTGAACACAAAACCCGGCTGGCAGAGATCATCAGCCAGGAAACCAGCAAACCACGCTGGGAAACGCTGACCGAAATTCAGGCAATGATTGGCAAAGTGGCGATTTCACTGGAAGCTAATCAGCAACGTACCGGCGAAAAACACACCGCTATGCCCGACGGCGAAGCGGTTCTGCGCCACCGGCCACACGGCGTGCTGGCCGTTTTCGGCCCGTATAACTTCCCAGGACATCTGCCGAACGGACATATTGTTCCGGCCTTGCTGGCGGGTAATACGCTGGTGTTCAAACCGAGTGAACTGACGCCGAAAACCGCCGAAGAAACGGTGAAGTTGTGGCAACAGGCCGGGCTGCCGGACGGCGTACTGAATCTGGTACAGGGCGGACGCAGCACCGGCGAGGCACTGGCGGCCTGCGGCAATATTGACGGCCTGCTGTTTACCGGCAGCGCGGGCACCGGTTACCAGTTGCATCGACAACTGGCCGGTCAGCCTGAAAAAATTCTGGCGCTGGAAATGGGCGGCAACAATGCGCTGATTGTCGAGCCGGCAGAAGACATTGATGCGGCGGTTAACCTGACCATTCAGTCGGCCTTTATTTCTGCCGGACAGCGTTGTACCTGTGCGCGCCGCCTGCTGGTGAAAGAGGGCGCGGCGGGTGATGCGTTTATCGCCCGTTTGCTGGATGTGACCATGCAGTTGCGTGTGGGCGGCTGGAATGACGATCCGCAGCCATTTATGGGTGGCGTTATTTCTGACGCCGCGGCTCGCAATATGCTGAAAGCGCAGGACGAACTGCTGGCGCTGGGCGGAAAGCCCTTGCTGTTGCTGACACGTCCGGATCCGCTTAATACCGTGCTGACGCCGGGGATCATCGATCTGACCGGCGTGGCAGGTATTCCTGATGAAGAATACTTTGGTCCTTTGCTGAGCATTTACCGCTACAGCGATTTCGATCACGCCATTGCCCTCGCCAATCAGACACGCTTCGGCCTGGCGACCGGACTGATCTCCGCTGAGCGGGATCAGTTTGAGCAGCTATTATTGGAAGCAAGGGCAGGCATTGTTAACTGGAACAAACCGCTGACCGGCGCATCTAGCAACGCGCCTTTCGGTGGCATCGGCGCTTCAGGCAACCACCGTCCAAGTGCTTATTATGCGGCGGATTATTGCGCCTGGCCGATGGCCTCGCTGGAAACAGACAAGCTGGAACTCCCTGCGACGTTGTCGCCTGGTATTGATTTCCGTACAACCTGAGGAGACAGGAATGTCTGGATGTGAAGCAAATTTCGACGGACTCGTCGGGCCAACGCACCATTATGCGGGGCTGTCGTTTGGCAACGAAGCCTCGACCAAAAATCAGAATGCAGTCGCCAATCCGCGTCTGGCGGCGAAACAGGGTCTGCTGAAAATGAAAGCGCTGGCTGACCTGGGTTTTGCGCAAGGGATTTTGCCTCCGCATGAGCGTCCGCATCTGAGCACATTGCGTAAAATGGGTTTTGGTGGCAGTGACCGTGAGGTGCTGACCAAAGCTCAGGCGTATTCGCCACGTTTGCTGTCATCGCTGAGTTCGGCATCTGCCATGTGGGTCGCGAATGCGGCAACCGTTTCGCCTTCGGCGGACAGCGCCGACGGGCGCGTGCATTTCACCGTCGCCAACCTGAACAATAAATTCCACCGCGCGATTGAGGCTGAAACTACATCTGCGATTTTGCGTGCCACATTCCACGCGGATAAATATTTTGCCCATCACGACGCGCTGCCTCAGGTGGCGGCGCTCGGAGACGAGGGCGCGGCCAATCACAACCGCTTATGCGGTGCATACGATAAACCCGGCGTGCAGGTGTTTGTTTATGGCCGTGACGGGCTGGTGAACGACGGGAATGAACCGGTACGTTATCCGGCACGTCAGACCCGTTTGGCCAGTGACGCCGTGGTGCGTTTACATCAGCTTGACGAAAAGCGAACGGTGTTTATCCAGCAAAATCCGCACGCCATCGACAGCGGCGTTTTTCATAACGACGTAATTTCTGTCAGCAACGCCAACGTGCTTTTCCATCATGAACAGGCGTTTGTGAATTCAGGTAAAGCGCTGGACGAAATCCGCAAAAAAATGGCGGCGCTTGAGCTGGATTTTCAGCCGATTGAAGTGCCGCAATCAAAAGTATCGCTCGATGATGCGGTGGCGACCTATCTGTTTAACAGCCAGTTACTGAGCAAAACGGACGGGAAAATGATGCTGGTGGTGCCGGAAGAATCTCGCCAGCACGCGGGTGTGTGGGCGTATTTGTCGGCGCTGAAAGACAGCGGCGGGCCCGTCGACCAGATTGAAGTGTTTGATCTGCGGGAAAGTATGCGTAACGGCGGTGGTCCGGCGTGTCTGCGCCTGCGGGTGGCGCTAAATCGCAACGAGCTGAACGCCGTGAACGTGGCCTCGCTGATGAGCGACAGTCAGTTTACCCGGCTCAATACCTGGGTGGATACGCATTACCGTGACCGGATGCAGGCGAAAGATCTGGCCGATCCGCAGCTTCTGACCGAAGTGCGTACTGCGCTTGACGAACTGACCAATATTCTGGGGCTGGGTGCGATTTATCCGTTCCAGCGCTGAACCTCAAAGGAGTGAGATATGTTTGATTTACTGGCGACGACGCTTTCCGGTGATGCTCTGACAGAGCCTGCCGGACAAATCGAAACGCTGGACTGGCAGTGGCGCGGCGAGGGCATTCTCGAGCTGTCACCGCGTCAGCCCTGCGAAGCAGCTGTGGTCATTTCCGCCGGTATCCACGGCAATGAAACCGCGCCGGTTGAGTTGCTGAATCAGCTGGTCAGCGAGTTGCTTTCAGGCCAACGGCAGCTGCGGGTCAGGTTGCTGGTATTACTGGGCAATCCGCCTTCCATGCGCATTAATAAGCGGTTTGTCGATGCGGACATGAACCGCATGTTCGGCGGGCGTCATGCGCGTTATACGCCGAATGATGAAAGCCGCCGGGCGCAGGAACTCGAACAGGTGATGGCACTGTTTTACCGCAGTGCTGCCGCTGCGGGAACCACGCAGCGATACCATTATGATTTGCACACGGCAATCCGCGGATCACAACATGTCCGTTTTGGTTTATTGCCGCTTCAGGCGCGCCCGAAAAGCGAAGCGATGCTCGCCTGGCTTGATGCCGCCGGACTGGATGCGCTGGTGCATCACCGGTCGCAGGGCGGTACCTTTACGCATTTCAGCAGTGATGTTTTTCAGGCCGACAGCTGCACGCTGGAACTGGGCAAGGCGCTGCCCTTTGGCAGTAACGATCATACGCAATTCACCGGTATCCGCCGCGCGCTGGAAACGCTGGTCAGCGGTGAACCGTTGCCCATCCGTGAAGCCGCCGCGCCACTGGTGCATTACCGTGTGGTGCAGGATGTGATCCGCTCACAGGAAGATTTTGAGCTGTTTGTCCCGGCAGATGCCCTGAACTTTACGGCGTTCAGCAAAGGTTTTGTTATCGCGCAGGAAAGCGGCAAAACCTACCAGGTCGAAGCAGACCAGGAAGTCGTGCTGTTTCCCAATCCGAATGTCGCGTTAGGATTAAGGGCAGGGCTGATGCTGGTGAAGATGTGATTTTTTGCGAGATGTCTTCCTGAATTGTTCATACAGTATTGCAAGTTAGCGACCTTGTGCGTACTTTATGCTCATCGGATTCGGCATGATGTTGAATTCATTGCATGTTTTTGTAACGTGAAAACGTTATAAAAACGGCTCAGGGAGGATCATATGAACATGATGTATGACGAATACGATTGGTTTTAAAAGAAACTGATCTAAATAAGGCGGGGAATCCCGCCTTTTTCATGGATGAAAATCATGAAATTTGACGCGTTAGAACTTCAACTCATCAGCAATATCATTCTGCTTATCGGCGTCTTTGTCGCTATAGGCACGATTGTTTATAACGTCCGTATTGCAAAAAGAACTCAGACAGCTGTTTTTCTTTTTGAAAGTCGAACAGATACCCGCTATGCCCAGTCATTGAAAGTACTGAAAAAGGTACATAGTTCAGGAAAGTCTTTCCGCTCATTTGTATTTCCACCGGAAGCTTCACCGCTTACTGAAGATGAAATCCGTGAGTGTAGTAAGTTCCAATACATCCTTAATTTTTATGAGCGTGTTGCGGTGACCATTCAGAGCGGTATTTATGATGAAGATATGATTAAACGCACTTCTTATTCGACCGTGATCGACACCTGGAACATGGCTGAGCCTTTAATTAAAGCTCTGCGGGAAGAACTGAAATCGGATAATACTTATCAGGAATTTGAATGGCTCGCCGGGCGATGGAGAAATCAGCCACTGAATGCAAAAAGAGGCCGGTTTATCCGCTGAGTACATGATCTTCACCAAAAGAAAAAGGGTCCTGATTTTCATCAGGACCCTTTTTCTTTAATTTGGCGGTGAGAGAGGGGTTCGAACCCTCGATACGATTTCTCGTATACACACTTTCCAGGCGTGCTCCTTCAGCCACTCAGACACCTCACCGTGTTCGTTACAGCGCATACGTTGCAACGGGGCGCTACTATAGGGAGACAGCCGCGAAGGGTCAAGAAAATTTTCGGCGTTTTGTGCCAGCCGCTCAGACTCTATGCAGCATCAGTCTGCTGAATCTCCACTCTGTGAAGCACCTCAATAGTCGTTAACCCTCAGCGCCATTTTCGGGAACTGCTGGCAGGCAGGGAAAGGTATCGTTCAGCCTGTTTTTTATACTCAATCCGCGTCCCTTCCTAACAATTATTTTAAATCAGGATACAGCGGAAATGACTTCAACCTCATCACCTGCCTTTGAAAACTCGTCAGAAATGTCGAAAGTTGTCTTTGGAATGCCCGTCAAACTTTTCTGGGGTTATATCGCCATTGCTATATTTATGACCGGCGATGGCGTCGAACTGGCCTTTTTATCGAAATACATCATTGATATCGGATTTAACGTTTCGCAAAGCGCGATGGTTTTCACCGTCTATGCCATCACTGCCGCCATTGCCAGCTGGCTGTCCGGTGGCATCAGCGAGATTTACGGCCCGCGCAAAATCATGGCGCTGGGCGTAGTCTGGTGGGTCGTGTTCCATGTGCTGTTTATCCACTTCGGACTCGCTGCCAAAAACTATCCACTGATTCTGGTGTTCTATGCGCTGCGCGGTTTCGCCTATCCTCTGTTCTTCTACGCGTTCTATGTGCTGGTAGTGCAAAGAATACCTTCACACAGGCTGGCGTCGGCGACGGGCTGGATCTGGTCGATGTTCACCATCGGTTACGGCATCATTGCGTCGTTTCTTCCGAGCGTGACCATTCCATTGTGGGGGTTCCTCACCACGTTGTGGATGTCACTGGCATGGGTGATTGTCGGGGGCGCAATTGCGTTGTTAACGCTGAAAGAACTGCCCTCGCAAAATAAAACGGCGATGCCGGGCGCGGCGAAACTGCTGGAAATCAGCCGTGGTATTACCCTGATATTTGCCAACAGAGATATTTGTCTGGCGCTGATTATCCGCATTCTCTGTAACCTCGCGTTGTTTGGATTTCCTATCTTTATGCCGCTGCACTACACCTCACAAAACGTCGGTTTTACTCCTGAGCAATGGATGCGTATCTGGGGCATATTTTTCCTGGTTCAGCCGGTGACTAATGTGCTGTGGGGGATTATCGGTGACCGTATTGGCTGGCTGTTCCAGATGCGCTGGGTTGGCTTCTTCGGTTGCACCATCACCACATTGCTGTTTTATTTCATGCCTTTATATTTGCCGGCAAATCTTGGTATGGCCATTTTCTTCGGGCTGCTGCTGGCCTTCACGATTACCTCTTTTGTGCCGATGGGCGCGATTTTCCCGATGCTGGCACCTGAGCATAAAGGCGCGGCGATCTCTGTGCAGAATCTCGGCGGTGGTATCGGCAATTTCATTGGTCCGGCTATCGCTACGGTGCTGTTCAGTGCCTCGTTTGATATCAAAACGGTGGTGATCTGCTACTCGGCGCTCTATTTCATCGGCGGCGTTCTGACCTGGTTTATCCGCAATCCACAGCCCGCACGGGTTCCGGCAGGAAATGAAACGGACCTGACCTCTCTCACACTGAAGGAAGAAAAATGAACATCAACGAATTTTTTGGCATTAAAGGTAAAATTGCCGTCGTGACAGGCGCATCGGCAGGGATCGGACTGGCAATCACTGAACTGATGATCCAGCTCGGCGCAACCGTCGTGATGGTGGATAAGGATCTGCAGGTTGTTGCCCAGGCAGAGAAGCTGACCGGTGACGGGTTCGGTATTGCGGCTGACTTGTCAGACATTGCCGCCATTCCCGCGCTGATTGAGCAGGTTATCGGCCGTTACGGACGGATTGATATTCTGGTGAACAACGCCGGAATAGGCATTCTCGAAGCGGCTTCTGAGGTGAAAAAAGAGAGCTGGGATGCCACGTTGTTAGTGAATCTGACCGCACCTTATTTTCTTTCGCAGGCTGCCGGAAAGTACATGATTGCTCAGCAATACGGGCGCATTGTGAATATCGCCTCGCAGGCGAGTGTTATTGCGCTGGAGAATCATGCGGCGTATTGCACCAGCAAGGCCGGTCTGGTGATCGCGTCAAAAGTGCTGGCGGCGGAGTGGGGGCAATTTGGCATCACCGTTAATACGATTTCACCGACGGTGGTGGAAACGGAATTAGGTAAACGCTACTGGCAGGGTGAAAGAGCAGTGGCCATGACGGCAAAAATTCCCGCCGGTCGATTTGCGATGCCGGATGAAATTGCCGGCGCGGTAGCCTATCTGGTCAGCGATAAAGCCGGGATGATCACCGGCGAAAATCTTATCGTCGACGGCGGCTATACGATTATCTGAGTTGCCTGTACGGATTTTCTGAAGCAAAAAAAAGGTCCTGATTTTCATCAGAACCTTTTTTCTTTAATGTGGTGGAGAGAGAGGGGTTCGAACCCTCGATACGATTGCTCATATACACACTTTCCAGGCGTGCTCCTTCAGCCACTCAGACACCTCTCCAGTCGTCGGCTGCACCGCAGTGCTGCTGACCGGCGCTAATGTAGGGAAAAGTGAGCTCAGCGTCAACCCTCTTTTGCAGGATCCGTGCCGATTAGACAAACTTAGAGCAATCTGATGATTTACAGAACAAAAAGCGCGTGAAGGATGAACAACGGTTATCTGGTTGCCGGACGTGATTAAAATTGCTTATCAGAATGCATAAGTAATTAGGGATTTTGCATAAAAGCACAATTATCCGGCAAACACTTTTTGTTACGGCGAAATAGCAAGATATGTTGTGGTAATCGCGGGTGGTAGCGGTATAACAATGCACTGTTAAAAAATGCTTCGCATAAGAACTGTACAAGTCACCGATTGAAGCAGAGTTTGTTTATCACATAAGGGCAGGGGTTATTCTTGAGTCAGTCAAATAACGCGACGACGTCGCAACACCGGACGGCAATACCTGCCGGGGCGGGCACATTATTCTTCGTTCAGACATTCGCGACGCTCGGTTTTGCGGTGCTGTATTCCACGCTGGTTTTATACGCCACCAAAAAACTCGGCTTCAGTGAAGATAACGCCAACGCCATCATGGGCGTATTCGGCGCATTCAACTACGGGTTGCATATGTTCGGCGGCTATCTTGGCGGACGTTATCTCAGCAATCGTAATCTGTTCGTGCTCGGCATGGTGTTGCAGGTGTTTGGCTGCGCGCTGATTGCGATGGAAGGCGTGACGGGGCTGTACTGGGGGCTGGCGATGTTCCTGACCGGCAGCGGGCTGAACGTTACCTGCCTGAACATGATGCTGACACAGCGCTTTGCACCAGATGATGACCGTCGCGAATCGGCCTTCCTGTGGAACTACGCCGGGATGAACCTCGGCTTCTTTATTGGTTTCGCAGTGGCCGGTTATTTCCAGCTGAGTGAAAACTATCGCGCGCTGTTCCTGTTCGCCACGCTGGGTAATGTGGCTGCCATTGTCGTGACGCTTTCCCGCTGGTCAATTCTGGCTGACATCAGTACACCGCTCAAAGAGGTCAGCCGCAGTCAGTGGTTGCGCCGGCTGGCGGTGGGTATTGCCATTCTGATCGTGCTGGTGCCGGTGATCCGCATGTTGCTGACCCACGCAGAATTCAGCAGTTACTTCGTGGTAGCACTGGGTATTGTGATTTTCGCGCTAATGACGGTGGTGACGTTCCGCCATCGTAATGCCGATGAGCGTCGCCGCATGAAAGCCTATCTGCTGCTGGCGCTGGGCTCACTGGTGTTCTGGATGTTGTATCAGCTCGCGCCGATGGGGCTGATGCTGTTCTCCGAAAATAACATCAACCTGAATGTGTACGGTATTCGCGTCGCACCGCAGTGGATCCAGAACATTAATACCGTGGTGATCGTCATCGGCGGGCCGCTGATGGCGCTGTGGTTTAACCGTCTGCGTCAGCGCGGCTGGAACATTGATATTCCGGCGCAGTTCTCGGCCTCTCTTTTCTGCATGGGGTTAGGCATGCTGGTGCTGCCGTTGGGTATTCATCTCGCGGGCGGTGACGGGCTGGTGGCGTTTAAATGGATTGCCATCAGCTATGTATTGCAAAGTATCGGTGAACTGCTGATTTCCCCTATCGGTTACGCGATGATCGGCAAACTGGCGCCGCCGCGTTACCAGGGCGTGATGATGGGCTGCTGGATGATGGTGACCGGCGTGGCGTCGGTGCTGGCAAGCTACATTTCCGGACTGATGCCGCAAAATGCCGGCAGTACGCCGTTGCTGACCAATCCGGGATACAGTCAGGTGTTTAACGCACTGGGCTGGGGTTCTGTTGCGACAGGTGTTGTGCTGCTCATTCTTATTCCGCTGCTGCGCCGGATGATCCACCGCGAGCCTTCTGTGGCCTGATTTTTGTCATCACAGCACATCATTTAACAAGCCCCGTTCTTCGGGGCTTGTTCTTTTTTGCGTCACAGGGTTGCATCCCGATGATATTCAGGGAAATCTATCCGCTCACAGGAGGCTTTCCCGATGAACATTATTTTCTACCACCCTACATCTGATGCAAAACCCTGGATTGACGGAGTAACGAAAAGATTACCGCAGGCCAACGTGCGCGCGTGGAATGCTAATGATCATGAACCGGCAGATTACGCCCTGGTCTGGCGGCCGCCGTACGCCATGCTCGCGCCGCGCACTGCGCTGAAAGGCATTTTCGCGCTGGGGGCGGGCGTCGATGCCATTCTCACGCAGGAACAGCGTCAGCCGGGCACATTGCCTGCCGGTGTGCCATTACTGCGCCTTGAAGATACCGGCATGGCATTACAGATGCAGGAATATGCGCTCGCCAGCGTACTGCGTTATTTCCGGCGGATGGACGAGTATCAGCTGTTCCAGCAACAAAAACAGTGGCGTCCGCTTTCGCCGCATTCCCGCAGTGAATTCACCATCGGTATTCTCGGTGCTGGCGTACTCGGCAGCAGCGTGGCGCAGGCGCTGGTGGATATGCAGTTTACCGTGCGCAGCTGGAGCCGCAGCGCCAAGTCGCAGGAAGGCGTACAGAGTTTCTATGGCAACGATCAGCTGGCGGCTTTTGCCAGTGGCTGCAAGGTGCTGATTAATCTGTTGCCAAATACGCCACACACCGCCGGTATTCTCAATCATCAACTGTTCACAAATCTTTCGCATAATGCGTATCTGATTAACCTTGGCCGGGGCGGACATCTGGTGGAAGGCGATTTGCTGCGTGCGCTCGACAGCGGACAAATAGCGGCTGCCGCGCTTGACGTTTTCGTCGAAGAGCCGCTGCCGGGTATGCACCCGTTCTGGTCGCATCCGCGCGTGAGTATTACGCCGCACGTGGCTGCTGATACGCTGCCGGAAGAAGCCATGGACAGCATCGTCAGCAATATTCTGGCGATAGAAGCGGGGCGTGAGCCGAAAGGACGCGTCGATCTCGGTCGGGGTTACTGACATTCATCTGCTAACATTATAAATGCTGCGGTTATTTCGCCGCAGCGGAAGACTTCAAGGAGAGCACATGCCGTTCCCGGTTGATTTACATATGCATACTGTTGCCAGCACACACGCCTACAGCACGTTACATGATTACATTGATGAGGCAGCGGAAAAGGGCATTAAGCTGTTTGCCATCACCGATCATGGCCCTGATATGGCCGATGCACCGCACTACTGGCACTTTATGAATATGCGGGTCTGGCCGCGTCTGGTGAACGGAATCGGCATCCTGCGCGGCATTGAATCGAATATCAAAAACATTAACGGTGATATCGACTGTACCGGCCCGATGCTCAAAGAAATTGACGTCATTATTGCTGGTTTCCATGAACCGGTGATGCAACCGGTTGATAAAGAAACCCATACTGCGGCGGTCATTGCGGCAATGGCGGGCGGTGAAGTGCATATTATTTCGCATCCCGGTAACCCGAAATACCCGATTGATATTCCTGCTGTGGCGGCCGCTGCCGCGAAATATAACGTCGCGCTGGAGCTGAATAACTCCTCGTTTATTCATTCCCGCGTGGGCAGCGAGCCTAACTGCCGCGCCATTGCGCTGGCAGTCAAAGAAGCCGGTGGCTGGTTGGCGCTGGGATCAGATTCGCACATTGCTTACTCGCTCGGCGGCTTTGAGCACTGCGAACGTATCCTGCGTGAAATTGATTTCCCGGAAGATCGTATTCTTAACGTCAGCCCGCGTCGTTTTCTCGATTTTCTTGAAACACGTGGCCGCGCGCCCATTGCTGAATTAAGCGAACTGTGACATTGTCGCGACCAAATTGCGGGTGATTAACCCTTTTCATTGTCTTATCAGGTTACTGTTATGAATGAATTTTCGATTGTCTGCCGCGTGCTGGGCACCTTGTTTTACCGTCAGCCGCAGGATCCGTTACTGGTTCCGCTGTTTGGTCTGATTCAGGACGGCAAGCTGCGCGAACACTGGCCGCTGGAACAGGATGCGTTACTGGTCCGTTTGCAGGAAAGCGCCAATCCCGAAGCACTGGCCGCTGAATTTAACCGTCTTTTTGTCGGCTCAGAATGCGCGGTTTCGCCGTTCCGCAGCGATTATGTTGACGGTGCAAATGAAATGGATGTGCGTACATTCCTGCAACAGCGCGGAATGCCTTTGGGGGAAACGCCTGCCGATCATTTTGGCGGTATGTTGCTGGCAGCTTCCTGGCTGGAAGATCAATCGAAGGAAGATGAAGTCAGCGCGCAGATCACCCTGTTTGATGAATTCCTGTTCCCGTGGTGCGGCAAATTCCTTGGTAAAGTCGAGGCCCATGCCACCAGCGGTTTCTACCGCACACTGTCTGAAATCAGTCGTGAAGCCTTGCAGGCGATGCGTGACGAACTTGAAGAGCAGCTGCCGCCAGAGCTGGATGATGCTGAAGAAGACGACCAGTAATCCGGACGAAAGAACGTAAAAAGCCCGGCGGTGAGCAATCACGCCGGGCTTTTTATTATCGGTTGACTCAGACTAGTCAGTAAAAGGTATCACTAACTGCCCCGGTTTCACTTCAATGCCTTTGGCCAGTTTCTTCGCCATCGCCTCGCCTTTGCTGTGATCGCCATTGAGCACATAAGCCGGACGCTGGTTGAAATAGGTGTTCAGTGAGTTGTTCAGATAAGGCATCAGGCCTTTCATCACGTTATCCATTTTTTCCGGCTTGATGGTGTAATCCACCACCTGCATATCACGCAGGAAAATGGCGCCTTTCTCGCGGTCATACGTCGGATGCGCTTTCAGGGTCAGGCGCATATCGGCTTTTTGCGGACCGAACAATGAAGAGATATCAACATGCGCGTCGCCGGTCAGGGTCACGATGCCGGGTTCTGCGCGGCCAATCTGGCTGCTGAGATTGGTCAGGATCAGTTTTGCATCTACCAGTCCGGGAACACCCAACTGTTTCTCGAAGTTGTTGTTCTTTTGCAGGTAATCATTCACCTGCTGCTCGCTGATGGTGTACTGCGTCAGCTGATTACAACCGGCCAGTAAACTGGCACATATCAGGACTGCGGCACCCAGAAATCGCTTTGTCATTCTTCCCTCACTACGTAAATGCTATTTTGTCAGCATGACCCGAAAGCGTCATGGCTCCAATCAGACAACGCTGATTAGCCTAAGTGCCGGAGGCGGGGATGAAAAGGGAAAATTGCCGGAAGCGCACTTCCGGCAGCTAAGTATGACGGGCTTAGCTCGCGAGGCGGGTTAACAGATTGACCTGCGTTTGCTTCGCCATGTTGTCGCGATAGTCCTGCACGCGCGAAGGCCAGTCAATGCCTTGTACAATTGTCAGCGAACGCAGCAGAGGCCACAGATTAATATCATCCTCGGAAAGCTCGCCGTTCACCGCATTCGGCTCGACGATCAGTTTGTCGAGTGCGCGCAAATCCTGACTGATCTTCTTCACCAGACCTTCGGAATGTTGCAGATGCTCTGCGAAACTACCGCTGGCGGCCTGTTTTTTATCGGAGAAGTATTTACGCGCTTCCGGTGTGGAAAATTCTTCCAATGGTGCGGAGGCAAAACGCGGCAACAGCAGACGTCCGGTATATTCTGAAACCTGACGTAACCACGCGGCAATTGACGCATTCAGCGGACCGGTCAGCAGCGGCTTGCCGTCGCTTTTGTCGATGTAATGCACGATGTCCATGCTCTCAGGCATGAAGCCGCCATCGGCTTTTTGCAGGACAGGCACCATCTTTTTGCCCACCATCGAAACCGGCGTCTTTTCGTCGTCATTGAGCAGCACTTTGATCTCAACCGGGATGTTCTTCAAACCGAAAATCATGCGTGCTTTCACGCAGAAAGGGCAATGTTCGTAAACGTAAAGTCTCATAGTTCGTGGCTCCTGTTGTCGCCGGCGGTGACCTGTAGGGTGCATGAAAACTGCCGGATGTAGGTTCGGATTTTATCTAACGCTATGATTCAGTATGGATATAGATGCTGATGAGATCAAACCTGCCCGTCATGCTTGTCGCTGTCACTGTGTTGGCTACGCTCGTTTACCCGAATCACTGACCTTTGTCAGCTCATCGGGGTTCACTCGCTTGCCGCCTTGTTACAACGCCAGTCATTTTGGGTATTAAAAAAATGAGTAAGAGATCAGCCCCCGCTGAGCATGGCCGGTTCGATGCGGCGCAGATTGAATTGCCAGTACAAACCGGTGAGGGTGATAAAGCCGACAACGGCGAGCAGAAACCACGGTAACTGAGGCAGTTGCAGCGCCCGGCCGGTGTCGTACATCCAGCCGCCTCCGGTGTAACCAATCACGCCGCCGAGTGCCAGCCCGAGACGGCTGAAGCCCATATAACTGCCGCGTGCGCGGGAATCCGCCAGTGATGCGCTGAGGGTTTCACGCGCCGGTTCGGCAATGATGGAACCGATATAGAAGAAGCCGATCAGCAATAATAACGGATTGATTGAGGTAACCAGTCCGACCGGTAACAGGCTGAGTGTCATGATCAGCAATCCAAACATCAGGCGCTGCTCGAGGCGGAAGCGTTTTTCGCTCCAGCGGGCAATCGGATATAAAAATGCCAGTGACAGCACGGCTTCGATGGCATACATCCATTTCACCGCCGACGGACTGCCCGCGACATCATTGACCGCGATAGGCAGCATCAGCATCACCTGCACGGTCAGCATGTAATAGCCGGTGAGCGTCAGGACATAAGCCAGAAAACGGCGGTCGCGCAACACGCGCATCATGCCTTCGCGCATCGGGGTACGCATGGTGGAAATACGGTAAGCAGGTAACAGCCAGGCGTTACAGGCTGCGGCAAGACAGAAAATGGCTGCGCCGGCCCAGCAAACGTAATGAAAGTCGTACTGCAACAGCCAGCTGCCGATCAGTGCGCCAATCACAGCACCTGTACTGTCCTGCATCATCATCAGGGAGAAGAAACGGCTGCGCTCGTGGGGACGGGTCAGTTTAATCACCAGCGCGGTACGTGGCGGATCAAACAACGTGCCGCCGAGGCCGGAGAGAATACAGGAGCCGACCAGGATCCACGGCTGATCGGCCATCGCCATGGTGGCGAAGCCCGCCGCACGTAATAACATGCCAGTGATAATCATCGGTTTTGCGCCGAACCGGTCAGCAATCGCTCCGCCAAAAATGCCTAATCCCTGTTGTGTAAGCTGACGAACGCCAAGCGCCAGACCAACGGCCATCGCTGCCCAGCCAAGCTGATCGACAAATCGGATCGAGATCAACGGAAAAACCACGAAAAAGCCTAAAATAACCAGCGCGTTGTCTAATAACAGAAAATACTTACCCAAGCTCCGAGCTTGTGATACCAGAGACATGCTTCACCATGAGCGATTATTTGTATCCTGTCCGGCAGATACAGAAAGGAGAAAAGACGCTCCCAGTCTGAACCGGAAACAGGCATTTAGATAGGGCGCTATTGATAATATTTTTTTATCGTCAAGCCGCGTTCTGACTGGCAGAATTAGCGATGATCTTTCGTTTCCTATAAATTCTATTTATCGACCCATGCGGGATGTGGAGGGAAGGGATGTTTGGCTACAAATCTGCCGTGCCAAAGGTGCGGCTTACCACTGACCGGATGGTTCTGCGCCTGGTTCATGACCGTGATGCGCACCGGCTGGCTGAATACTACGCCGAGAATCGTGCGTTTCTGAAACCCTGGGAGCCGGTCAGGGATGAAAGCCATTGTTATCCCTCCGGATGGCAGGCGCGTCTGGGGCTGATTACCGAGATGCAAAAGCAGGGCAGCGCCTATTACTTTATTTTGCTCGATCCCGATGAAAACAGGGTGATGGGTGTGGCGAATTTCAGCAACGTACTGCGTGGCTCTTTTCATGCCTGTTTCCTGGGATATTCGCTCGGTCAGGAATGGCAGGGCAAAGGCCTGATGCAGGAAGCGTTGCAAACGCTTATCCGCTATATGCAACGCCAGCAAAAGATGCACCGCATCATGGCGAATTACATGCCGCACAATAAACGCAGCGGTCAGTTGCTGGAGCGTCTCGGTTTTGAACGTGAAGGTTATGCGAAGGACTATTTGCTGATCGACGGCAAGTGGCAGGATCACGTGCTGACAGCATTAACCTGGCAAGAATGGACACCCCCGTCCCGATAAGGAGAGCAGTATGAAACACGAACTCAGCGCCCGGGAGGCCCGTGTCGTGGGCTGTTTGCTTGAAAAACAACTCACCACGCCAGAACAATATCCGATGACCCTCAACGGCCTGACCACGGCCTGCAATCAGAAAACCAACCGCGAGCCGGTCATGGAACTGAGCGAGAGTGAGGTGCAGCAGACGCTGGATTTACTGCTGCGCAAGCACATCATCCGCACCCTGAGCGGCTCGCGCACCATGAAGTACGAGCATCGTTTCTGTAATTCCGAATTCGGTAATCTCAAATTTTCCCCGCAGGAAGTGGCGGTGGTCACCACGCTGTTGCTGCGCGGCGCACAAACGCCCGGTGAACTGCGAACCCGCACTAACCGTTTGCATGATTTCTCTGATGTTGCCGAAGTAGAACAAACCCTGACTGAACTGACGAACCGTGAAGACGGCCCGTTCTGTGTGCGTCTGGCCCGCGAACCGGGTAAACGCGAGAGCCGGTTTATGCATCTTTTTAGCGGAGAAGTCAGCAACGTGGCCGCTGCCGCTGAAGAGACATTATTCAGTTCAGCGCCTGAAAATGCAGATCTGACTGCGCGAGTAGAAACGCTGGAAGCAGAAGTCGCTGAGCTGAAACAGCGTCTGGAAAATTTGTTGCAACACCTGGCTGATTAAAAGGAGCGGGTTGTGAGTAAATTACGAATTGGTGTTATCGGGCTTGGCGGAATTGCGCAGAAAGCGTATCTGCCAGTGCTGAGCCACGCTGAAAACTGGACGCTGGCAGGCGGATTTTCTCCGAATCAGCAAAAAGCACAGGCCGTTTGTGACAGTTACCGCATGGCCTGTTTTTCCCGTATAGATGAACTGGCCAGTCAGTGTGATGCGGTTTTCGTTCACAGCAGCACCGCCAGCCATTACGAGGTGGTCGGGCAGTTGCTGGCGCAGGGCGTGCATGTGTATGTCGATAAACCACTGGCGGCAGAACTTGATCAGGCCGAACAGCTGGTAGAACAGGCGCACAAGGCAGGCAAAGCGCTGATGGTCGGTTTTAACCGCCGTTTCGCGCCGTTGTATCGCCAGCTCAAAGAGAACATGCAGGATGCGGCGTCATTACGCATGGATAAACATCGGACCAACAGTGTCGGACCAAACGATCTGCGTTTCACCTTGCTGGACGATTATCTGCACGTGGTTGATACCGCACTGTGGCTGGCGGGTGGAAATGCCACTCTGGAAAGCGGTCTGCTTCAGATTAACGAAGCAGACCAGATGCTCTACGGCGAACACCATTTCCTGTGTGGCGAAACGCTGGTGACAACATCCATGCACCGCCGTGCGGGAACTGCCCGTGAGAGTGTTCAGGCGGTAACGGAAGGCGCGGTGTATCAGCTGGACAATATGCAAAACTGGCGCGAGGAACAGCAGGATATTCTGACGCAACTGCCGGTGCCGGGCTGGCAAAGTACGCTGGCGCAGCGCGGATTTGTCGGAGCGATTGAACACTTTGTCGATTGTGTGAGCAATCAAACTGCGCCGGAAACCAGCGGTGAGCAGGCGATTTATGCGCAGGCGATGATCGAGAAAATTCTGAATTCTTAACCTGAGTGCTTAACGGAGAAGCCGTGCGGGATGGCGCGGTTAACACTCTATAACAACATAAAACAACTGCCGGTGGCTATTGCATGGCGGATGCGTAGACTAAGCGCATCTTTGAGCCATGCCGGTTCATCTTTCACGCCTGCTGATGCAGGCGTGGTTGTTTAACTGACTCATTTATCAGCTAACCGGTAAACAAGAAAAGTGACATGAATCTACTTAAATCTTTGGCAGCCGTCAGTTCCATGACGATGTTTTCACGTGTATTAGGTTTTGCCCGCGATGCCATTGTGGCACGTGTATTTGGCGCCGGAATGGTCACAGACGCCTTTTTTGTGGCGTTTAAACTCCCCAACCTGCTGCGCCGTATTTTTGCCGAAGGGGCATTTTCTCAGGCTTTCGTGCCGATCCTGGCTGAGTACAAAACGCAGCAGGGCGAAGAAGCCACCCGCACCTTTATCGCTTACGTTTCCGGCTTACTGACGCTGGTTCTGGCGATTGTCACCGTTCTGGGCATGATTGCCGCGCCGTGGGTGATTTATATTACGGCGCCGGGCTTTGTTGATTCACCGGATAAATTTGCGCTTACCAGTTCGCTGCTGCGTATTACTTTCCCGTATATCCTGCTGATTTCACTGGCATCGCTGGTCGGTGCGATACTCAATACCTGGAACCGTTTCTCGATACCGGCGTTTGCGCCGACGTTCCTGAACGTCAGCATGATCGGTTTTGCGTTGTTTGCTGCTCCGTACTTCCATCCGCCGGTGCTGGCGCTGGCCTGGGCGGTGGTGGCTGGTGGTTTGCTGCAACTCGGTTATCAGCTGCCGCATCTGAAGAAAATCGGCATGCTGGTGTTGCCACGTCTGAATCTGAAAGACGCCGGTGTGTGGCGCGTGATGCGTCAGATGGGACCCGCGATTTTGGGCGTTTCCGTCAGCCAGATTTCCCTGATCATCAACACGATCTTCGCGTCATTCCTTGTGTCCGGTTCCGTTTCATGGATGTATTACGCTGACCGCCTGATGGAGTTTCCTTCCGGCGTGCTGGGCGTGGCGCTGGGCACCATACTGCTGCCGTCACTGGCACGCAGTTTCTCCAGCGGTAATCATGGCGAATACAACCGCCTGATGGACTGGGGCTTGCGTCTTTGCTTCCTGCTGGCGCTGCCAAGCTCTGTCGCACTGGGCATTCTGGCGAAACCACTGACGGTCGCCTTGTTCCAGTACGGTAAATTCAGTGCGTTTGATGCCTCGATGACGCAACGTGCGCTGGTAGCGTATTCCGTCGGCCTGATGGGTCTTATCGTCGTGAAAGTGCTGGCACCGGGCTTTTATTCCCGTCAGGACATCAAAACACCGGTGAAAATTGCCATCATTACCTTGCTGATGACGCAGGTGATGAACCTGGCCTTTATCGGACCGCTGAAACACGCGGGACTTTCCCTGTCTATTGGTCTGGCAGCTTGCCTGAATGCTTCGCTGCTGTACTGGCAATTGCGCAAGCAGGATATCTTTCAGCCTCAACCGGGCTGGAGAACGTTCCTGATCAAACTGTTTGTGGCAGTGATAGCGATGTCCGCGGCACTGCTGGGCATGATGTATGTGATGCCAGCGTGGGACGTGGGCGGTATGGCATATCGTCTGGCGCGTCTGGCAGCGGTGGTCGCGGTGGGCGTGGTGGCGTATTTTGCCGTACTCGGACTGCTGGGCTTCCGCGTGAAAGAATTTGCGAGACGTCTGGATTGATTAAATTAGATTCCGGAAATAGAAAAGGGCGCATAAGCGCCCTTTTTTAATATCGAAATACTGCGAATTACATACGTTCTACAGTTTCGATACCCAGCGTATCCAGACCAGTTTTCAGCGTGCGTTGTGTCAGCAATGCCAGTTTCAGGCGGCTGTTGCGGCTGGTTTCATCTTCTGCGTTCAGGATAGGGCAATGCTCGTAGAAGCTGGAGAACAGGCCTGCCACGTCGTACAGATATGCACACATGGTGTGTGGCGTGCCTTCACGGGCGACGACAGTCAGCACTTCTTCGAACTGCAACAGGCGGGTTGCCAGCGCGGCTTCACGCTCTTCGCTCAGCACAACTGGCTGGGTCAGGCTGTTCACGTCGATTTCTGCGCGTTTGAAGATGGAAGCCACGCGGGTATAAGCATATTGCATGTATGGCGCAGTGTTACCTTCGAACGCCAGCATGTTGTCCCAGTCGAAGACGTAATCAGTGGTACGGCTTTTTGACAGGTCAGCGTATTTGATTGCGCCGATACCGACAGCATTCACCAGTTTTTCCAGTTCAGCAGCGTCTTTCATTTCCGGATTTTTTTCGGTGATCAGCTTACGCGCACGATCAATTGCTTCATCCAGCAGATCAGACAGTTTCACTGTGCCGCCGGAGCGGGTTTTGAACGGCTTGCCGTCTTTGCCCAGCATCATGCCGAACATATGGTGTTCCAGCGCCACAGAATCCGGCACGTAACCGGCTTTACGCGCAATGGTCCACGCCTGCATCAGATGCTGGTGCTGACGGGAATCGATGTAATACAGAACGCGGTCGGCACCGAGTGTTTCGTAGCGGTATTTCGCGCAGGCGATGTCGGTGGTGGTGTACAGATAGCCGCCATCTTTTTTACGGATGATAACGCCCATCGGGTCGCCATCTTTGTTTTTGTATTCATCAAGATAAACGACCACAGCGCCTTCGCTGTCGACTGCCAGCCCTTTGGCCTGCAGGTCGGAGACAATGCCAGGCAGCATGCTGTTGTACAGGCTTTCACCCATCACATCATCTTCTGTCAGGGTCACGTTCAGGCGGTTATACGTCAGCTGGTTTTGCTTCATGGTCACGTCGACCAGTTTGCGCCACATTTGCAGGCAGTATTCGTCGCCGCCTTGCAATTTAACCACGTAACCACGTGCGCGCTCGGCGAAGGCTTCGTCTTCGTCGTAGTTTTTCTTCGCAGCGCGGTAAAATTCTTCCAGGTCCGCCAGATTCATGTCACCGGCATTTTCGTTTTGCACTTTTTCCAGATAGGCAATCAGCATCCCGAACTGCGTGCCCCAGTCGCCGACGTGGTTAGCGCGGATCACTTTATGACCAAGGAATTCATTGGTGCGCACAGCGGCGTCACCGATGATGGTGGAACGGATATGGCCGACGTGCATTTCCTTCGCCACGTTTGGCGCGGAATAGTCGATAACGATGGTTTGCTGTTCAACCGGCGTGATGCCCAGCTTTTCGTCGTTCAGTGCGCTGTCAACATGCGCGCCAACAAACGCAGGATCGAGGAAAATGTTGATAAATCCCGGACCGGCGATTTCGACTTTATTTGCGATACCGTTCAGATCTAACAGTTCAACCACTTTCTCTGCCAGTTGTCGTGGTGGCATACCCAGTTTTTTTGCCACGGACATTACGCCATTTGCCTGATAGTCGCCGAACTGCGCTTTGGCGGACTGACGGACTTGCGCTTCGCTGTCGGCGGATGCGCCTGCTGCGATCAGCGCCTGGCTGACTTTTTCTGAAAGAAGTGACTGAATATTCACCGAAGTACCTTTATTTAGGAATGGAGTTGTTTGCTGTTCATCCCAATGCGGATGAACCTAAAATGATGCGTGTTTATATCATATTAGCCCTGCGGCGTCAGTATCGCCGCACGCCTGACGGCAATGAAAACGCGATTCTGCGGCACGTCTCTGGCAACCGGATGAAAGGCTGTGTAAATTACCCGACCCTGAAGATAAGCAAACTGAAATGAGATAGGATACCTGCCATGAACCAAGTGCCTGAGTTACAGGATTTAGTCGACGATATGCCGCGGTTTGTCAGCGTATTGACGGCGTTTGCCGCAAAATTGCAGCTCAATCTGGGCGAGTTTCATGCGGATCATATTTCAGTGCGCTGTCACCAGAATACGACAGCGGACCGGTGGCGCGCCGGGCTGGAAAAATGCGGGCAACTGCTTAATGAAACGATGATTAACGGCAGGCCGATTTGCCTGTTTACTCTCAACGAGCCGCTGGTTGTCGGGCCGCTGAGTATCGATCTGGTCGAGTTACCTTATCCCGGCGATAAGCGCTATCCGCATGAAGGCTGGGAGCATATTGAGATTGTCCTTGAAGGTCACGAGGACGAATTGTATACGCGGGCGCTGGCACTGATTGCCGACGAAGCGCTGATGACGCCCGGTATAAAACTGAAACAAAGTGCGCCAAAGGGCGAGAATGAGCGGTTGCCTAACCCGACGCTGGCGATCACCGACGGGTCCGTGACCATCAAATTCCATCCCCACAGCTTGCGCGATATTGTTGCCAGCGAGAAGGCTGAAGGTTAACGTTCGAGCGACTGCAAGGCGGATTCCATACGGTCCATTGCCTTTTCCAGCAATGCCCGCTGGCAACCGAAATTGATGCGCACAAAACCGGGAGCACCAAATGCTGCGCCGCCGGAAAATCCGACGCCAGCTTCTACAAAGAACCGGTACGGATCCTTAACCGGCAATGCACTGGCATCAATCCAGCCGAGATACGTGCCTTCCGGTGGCAGCATACGTAATCCCGGCATGGCGTTGATTCTGGCTGTCACTAATTCCCGGTTTACACGCAAATAGTCGAGTTGTGCGCTGAGCCATTCTTCTCCGTCACGGTAAGCGGCGGTCGCAGCGACATAGGCCAGAATATTGACGTGCGGAACGATGCCCTCGCTGGTGTCGAGAAAGTTTTTCCGTAACTGAGGATTAGGGATGATGGCCATTGAGGCGCCGAGACCGGCCAGATTAAAGGTTTTCGACGGCGACAACAGGGTAATGGAGCGCTGTTCTGCATCGGCATTGAGCGAGGCAAACGGAATATGTTTCAGCCCCGGCTCGAGGATCAGGTCGCAGTGAATTTCATCGCAGCACACCACTAAATTGTGGCGTCGGGCGAACTCCTGTTGTTCCAGCAACTCTTCGCGGCGATAGACTGTTCCGCCCGGATTATACGGGTTGCATAGCATCAGCAACTTTTCGCTGCCATCCATTTGATTTTCGGCAGCGGCGAAATCGGCCACCCAACGCTGATTCTGCTCAATTACATTAACCGATTTAAACTGACGCCCTTCGGATTGCGCCGCCTGCATAAACGGCGGGTAAATCGGCGTGGGCATCAGGCTGGTCTCATGCTGACTCACGTTGGCGCGCACGGCGACGTTTAATCCGCAAACCAGTCCTGGCAGCCAGACAATCCATTCGGGGTTAATAGTCCAGCCGTAGCGTTCTGCCAGACGTTTTACTACTAAATCAATCAGTTCCGGCGGCGTAAATCCATAACCGAACACGCCTTCTGCCACGCGTTGCTGCAACTCTTTGATAACCTGAGGCGGAGAAGTGAAGTCGGTATCGGCGACCCAAAGTGGAATGACATCCTGATTATTGTATTTATTCCACTTAACGCTATCACTGTGACTGCGGTCTACCCATAAATCAAAATTGAGTGTCATAGTTAGCTTTCCTAAGCAAGCAGGTTGGGCGGGGATGCTCATCTCAAAGCCTACGCGACATGGCCGGTTACAGACAAGTGTTGTAGCATAATGCCGTAATCAGGAGAGATCACATGACTAAATTAGAAGTGTGTTGTTACAGCGTAGACTGTGCGTTGACAGCAGAACTGGCCGGAGCCGATCGCGTCGAATTATGCGCGAGTCAGGCTGACGGTGGGATTACGCCGAGTTACGGCACCCTCAAACTGGCGAGGGAAAAAGTGACAATCCCGGTACATCCGATTGTACGCCCGAGGGGTGGTGACTTTTGCTACAGCCAGAGCGAATTTGATGTGCTGAAAAGTGACATCGCCTGCATTCGTGATCTCGGTTTTCCGGGACTGGTCGTAGGTATGCTGGATGCGGAAGGGCATATCGATATGCCAAGAATGTGGGAAGTCATGGCGCTGTGCGGCGATATGGCCGTGACATTCCATCGCGCGTTCGATATGTGTCTCAATCCGAAGATTGCGTTAGAGCAGTTGACTCAGTTAGGGGTGGCGCGCATTCTGACTTCCGGACAGCAACAAAATGCAGAAGTAGGTTTACCGATGCTTCGGGAACTCAACCAGCTGACGCGTGGTCCAATCATTATGGCTGGCGCGGGCGTGCGACTGACCAATCTGCAAAAGTTTGTGGATATCGGGCTGACTGAATTGCACAGCTCGGCCGGACGTCAGGTGCCTTCTTCTATGCGTTACCGCAAAGCCGGTGTCACGATGAGTTCTGACACGGACTTTGATGAATTCAGTCGTTATTGCGTGGACGGCGATATTGTTGCCGCAATGAAAAGAACATTGCAGTTCGACGATGAAATATCCCGCTCGGCGTGGCGTAATAACTCAAAAGTTTAACCGGGTCACACGACCCTTATTGCGTCGCCCTGCGCAAGTACCAGGCCCCGTCACTTTGGCGGGGCTTTTTTTATTCTTCGTTCTTTATAAGTGCGGGAAAACTGCGGGGGGATTACTGTTGTTAATGACCGGAATGACTTCTCAGCCCCAGGTCAGCAATGCCACGCCAAACATCCCTGCTTTAACGACCAGACACATGACAAAAAGACCTAAAACAATGACGGCGCGGTCCATGAGGAAACGAATTCTTCTGCGCATTGATTTCTCCGCGAAATAATCGCGTACGGATAAATTGGTTGGCCGAATTTATACACGAAAAACTATCAATCAATCCAATGTTATAACGTCAAAACGCGAAGCTTTACAAAGGGCTTTGACAGAAGAGGGGAACCGCTACTTTTCGTAGAAGTTTTTTATCCTGATCGCGACGTCAATATTGGCCCAGTGTAATTCTTCCTCTTTATGCAGACTGCTGCTGCCATCTTCCCAGGAAACGAAATAGGACACGGTGCCTGTCTGTGATTCGAAGGTATTCATGATGCGACCTTTGATATCTCCGGATCTGTGTTTAACGATGCTGCCTTTAGGGAATTTCATACTTCCTCCCAATACGTTAGCGACGATCTCTGTCATAACAAACAGATACCCTCAATAAAGGTTAGACCTTTTTACGGCGCGATGTACAGAGCCATGTGGCTGAAAGTGAGGGTAAAGTGTGAGCAATAAATTCCGCCAGACCTGAGGATGTCTGGCGGAGGAAGAGGGAGTTAGGGCTTGCGGGCGATAAGCAGGGCGCGACGTGGTGCCGGATAGCCTTCGATAGTTTTAGTCGGGTCGTTCGGGTCGAGGAATTCAGCCAGTGATTCACTGGTCATCCAGTCGGTACGGCGCTGTTCTTCCAGCGTTGTGACGCTGACATCCGCAATGCGTACATCAACAAAGCCGCATTTGATCAGCCAGTTTTTCAGTGCTGCTGCAGAAGGGATGAAATAGATATTCCCCATCTGCGCGTAACGGTCGCCCGGTACCAGTACCTGCTCGCTGTCGCCTTCAATCACTAAGGTTTCCAGCACCAGTTCGCCCCCGCTGACCAGCTGATTTTTCAGCTGCAGAAGGTGATCCAGCGGCGAACGACGGTGGTACAAAACGCCCATCGAGAACACCGTATCGAACGCGTTAAGCTCAGGTAATTGTTCGATACCCAACGGCAAAAGGTGCGCGCGCTGATCGCCGCCCAGCAATTTACGCACGGCCTCGAACTGACACAGGAACAGCTGCATCGGGTCGATACCCACGGCCAGATGCGCGCCTGCGCCAATCATGCGCCACATGTGGTATCCGCTGCCGCAGCCGACATCAAGAATAGTGCGGCCTGCCAGCGAAGAGATATGCGGCAGAACGCGATCCCATTTCCAGTCAGAACGCCATTCGGTATTGATTTCAACATTGTACAGCGAAAATGGCCCTTTACGCCATGGCATCATATTGCGCAGCAGATTTTCAATCCCTTCGCGCTGACCGGCTGGCAAAGGCACTTCCATATTAGCGCTGACACTGTGCAGTAAATCCAGACGTTCTGGCTGCAACAGTGGCAAACGATCGACGGAGTTAAACCACAGTTTGAACTTGCCGTGCAGCGATTCTTTCTGCCATGCAGTCAGTTGTGATGGCAGGGTATTGAGCCACGGGCTCAGCGGCCCTTTGGCGATAACGCGATAAAAATCACCGAAATCAATCATTCTGCTTCTCCGGCTTTCAGCGCGATAAGTGAACCGAAGTTAAAGCACTGGAACCAGACTTCTGTGTGCTGGAATCCGGCCTGGTGCAGGCGGGCTTTGTGAGTTTCAACTGAATCAGTCAGCATTACATTTTCGAGCATGCTGCGTTTCTGGCTGATTTCCAGCTCGCTGTAGCCGTTCGCACGTTTAAAATCGTGATGCATATTGAACAGCAGTTCGCCGACGTCTTTATCTTCAAAGCTGAATTTTTCAGACAGCACCAGCGCTGCCCCCGGACGCATACCCTGATATACCTGATTAAGTAAGCGCTGGCGGTCAGCCGGTTCAAGGAATTGCAGCGTAAAGTTAAGCACCACCATCGAGGCATTTTTCAGCTCGATATCCAGAATGTCGGATTCAATCACGTTAACCGGGGTATCGGCACGGAAAGCATCAATGTGGCGGCGGCAGCGTTCCACCATGGCGGGGGAGTTATCGACAGCAATGATTTCGCAGCCCGGAACCTTGATGTTGCGACGCATCGACAGCGTGGCAGCACCCAGCGAGCAGCCCAGATCGTAGACATTCGAGTCGGGCTGAACGAAGCGCTCGGCGAGCATACCAATCATCGAAATAATGTTGGAATAGCCCGGAACTGAGCGTTGGATCATGTCAGGGAAAACTTCAGCAACGCGTTCATCGAACGTCCAGTCGCCCAGCTTATCTATTGGTGCAGAAAACAGCGTATCGTGGTTTGCCATAGCGGTGAGTCAGGCCAAAAAGAGTGTGGGTAAAAAGTTGAGGGCAGATTTTAGCAGATACTGGCGCAGGCAGATACCTGCGCGCTCGGGTGTTGTTTCAAAACTGCATCAAAACAGCCCGGGGAAAGCGGGGAGATCAGTCGAAGTTCAAAAATTGTGACCATGGCAGATAGATAATATTCACCACGACCATCAGCACCAGCGAGATATACGTGGCGCCCATGCCGTTGCGGCGCCAGGCAAATTCGCGGTTCTTCAGCCCGTAATAATGGAATAACCGGCCCAGAATCAACAACAAACCGCAGGCGTGGACTGTCCAGATGGGCGAACCGTTCATTTCCATAAACAGCAGCAGTAAACAGCCAATCGGCAGATATTCTACGGCGTTACCGTGGACACGGATGGCAGTTTGTAATTCGTAGGAACCGCCGTCGCCGGTGGCAATGCGGTATTGCATCCGCAGGCGGACAACATCGAAAGAGAGTTTGATCAAAAGTATGGCAGCAAGCACGACATATAACGCGCTAATCATGATGACTTCCTTGGTTAATCCCTGTTATCTGGCGGAACTAATACCTTCCGCTACGCTGCTATGATAACGGGCTGCCGTAAGACTGTCGTCAGAAAATCCTGAATATTCTCAGAACAAGGTGTCCTGTTCCGGCCAGTCAGGTGCGGGCTGAACAGAGGGCATTTGCCGGTGCAAATCCTGCCACAGGCTGCGCGCCTGCTGCGGGGCATCGGTACAGTCAGGCGTATGAATAAACAGATACGGTGATAATCCCTGTGATTGCCAGTCGTCGAGTTTTTTAATCCACTGTCCGAACAGCGGACGGTTAGCGTCCAGACTGTCGCCACCGATAAAACGCACAATGGGCCGGGATGATGTCGCCAGCGCGTGCAACGGAAGAATCGGTTTTTTGCGTTTAGCTTCGAGGACTGCTTCAGTTGTGGACTTCGAACTGTGAACCGGACGGCTGTCGAGAATGGCGCGGTTAATTCCACGCTGATGTAAGCCCTGATTCAGCGCACGTTCTTCCTCGCCTTTGTTAAAAAAATCTTGATGGCGCACTTCAACGCCGTAATCGAAACCCGCGGGAAGGGCATCCAGAAATTGCCACAGTCGGTCAAGGTGAACGGGGGCAAAGGTGGCAGGAAGTTGCAGCCAGAGCTGGCCAATGCGTTCACCGAGCGGTTCGAGCGTGCGGTAAAACAAATCGACGTTTTCCTGACAATTCGTCAGTGCCGCTTTATGGCTGATATCCGATGGGAATTTGAAACAAAAACGGAAAGATTCCGGCGTCATGTCGCGCCAGCGCATTACCACTTCATGTTTGGGCAGGGCGTAAAAGGTGGTATTGCCTTCGACGCAATTGAAATACCGCGCGTAATCGGCCAGATCACGCAAACCGATTTTTGCCCAGGCGTTGTGGTGCCATTGCGGTAAACCAATATACATAATCATGCTCCCTGTTTTCTGAGCCGGAATTCCCAAATAAAACGCCGCCTCAGCGGGCGGCGTTCAGGCAAGAAATTCAGGGTAACGTTACTCCGGCAGAGCGGCAAGCACTTCGGCAGTTGAACGTACGCGACTGATACGCGGGAAGATAAATTGCACGCTGGACTGATGATGGTCATTGTTGTGCGCGCTGCAGGCGTCTTCAGCAATGACAAGTTCATAGCCGTGTTCCCAGGCGTTACGCGCGGTGGATTCCACGCCGATGTTAGTGGAGATACCCGCCAGCACGATGCTTTTGATGCCACGACGACGCAGTTGCAGATCCAGATCGGTGCCATAGAATGCGCCCCACTGGCGCTTAATCACCAGCAGATCGCTGTCGGTGACGCCCAGCTGTTCAGGAAATTCCCACCAGCTTGCAGGTAAACCGCCTTCCGGCGCAGCCGCAGGGATATCAACCGGTTGTTTCAGCGCTTCGTCAAAAGAATCTGACCAGCCCACGCGAACCATGACGACCGGCGCGCCCAGTTTACGAAAACGGTTTGCCAGTTCAGTGGCATTATCCAGCACCTGCTGTGCGGTGTGCGGGCCACCAGCGAACGGTAAAATCCCTTTCTGTAAGTCGATCAGTACCAGTGCGGTAGTTTTTGGGTCAAGTTTCATGTGTAGCTCCCGGTTTTCAATAGGGTAATGAGAGAAAGGAATTATTTACTGCGTGTACAAAGGGGATGGCGCGAGTCTATTCTAACGGGCAGACTGAAATGAGATAATTTTGTTAAATTATGTGTAGCTTGCAACACGAATGAATTTCCGCGTCAGCGTTGACGTGTTCGTACTTATCCTTCGCCGGAAATTCCTTTATAATAGCCGCCTTTTTTCGACCTGAATAAAACCCATTCCGAGCGCTGCTGAGTTTTGCGGCGAACGACCAGAGTCAATAACCGTTTCTGTGCCTGTGCGCCATGAGGCCGGGTAGTGGGATCAAAAGGATACCGTTATGCGTACTGTATATTGTGGAAAACTGAATGCGTCCAATGTGGGCCAGGAAGTAACATTGTGTGGCTGGGTTAACCGTCGCCGCGATTTGGGTGGTTTGATTTTCATCGATATGCGTGACCGCGAAGGCATCGTTCAGGTTTTCTTCGACCCGGATCAGGCTGAAGCCTACAAACTGGCGTCTGAACTGCGTAACGAATTCTGTATTCAGCTGACCGGTACCGTGCGTGCGCGTCCTGAAAGCCAGTTCAACAAAGACATGGCGACCGGTGAAGTGGAAGTGTTCGCCAGCAATCTGAACATCATCAACCGTTCTGAATCGCTGCCGCTGGATTCCAACCACGTCAACACTGAAGAAGCGCGTCTGAAATACCGCTATCTGGATCTGCGTCGTCCTGAAATGGCTAACCGCCTGAAAGCCCGTGCAAAAATTACCAGCTTCGTGCGCCGTTTCATGGACAGCCATGACTTCCTCGACATCGAAACCCCGATGCTCACCAAAGCCACGCCGGAAGGAGCGCGTGACTATCTGGTGCCGAGCCGTGTGCATAAAGGCAAGTTCTACGCCTTGCCGCAGTCTCCTCAGCTGTTCAAACAGCTGCTGATGATGTCCGGTTTCGACCGTTACTATCAGATTGTTAAATGCTTCCGTGACGAAGATTTACGTGCTGACCGCCAGCCTGAATTCACCCAGATCGACGTGGAAACCTCCTTCATGAGCGCTGAACAAGTGCGTGAAGTGATGGAAAAACTGGCCCGCGAACTGTGGCAGGAAGTGAAAGGCGTGGATCTGGGCGATTTTCCGATCATGACTTTTGCAGAGGCTATGCGTCGTTTCGGTTCTGATAAACCGGACCTGCGTAACCCGATGGAAATGGTCGATGTGGCTGACCTGATGAAAAACATCGAGTTTAAAGTCTTTGCTGATCCGGCTAACGATCCGAAAGGCCGCGTGGCTGCGCTGCGTGTTCCGGGCGGTGCATCCCTGAGCCGTAAGCAAATCGACGAATACGCAAAATTCATCGAAATCTATGGCGCGAAAGGTCTGGCATACATCAAAGTGAATGAAGTGGCGAAAGGTCTGGAAGGTATCCAGAGCCCGGTCGCGAAATTCCTTAACGAAGAACTGCTGGCAGCCCTGATCGAACGTACCGACGCGCAAGATGGCGACATGATCTTCTTCGGCGCAGCCAGCGCGAAGATTGTGACTGACGCGATTGGCGCACTGCGTCTGAAAGTTGGCCGTGATCTGAAAATCACCAAAGAAGACATGTGGGCTCCGCTGTGGGTTATTGACTTCCCGATGTTTGAAGACACCGACGAAGGCGGCCTGAGCGCCATGCACCACCCGTTCACTGCGCCAAAAGACATGACGGCAGAAGAACTGGCGGCGAACCCGGTTTCCGCTATCGCAAACGCCTACGACATGGTGATCAACGGCTACGAAGTGGGCGGCGGTTCTGTGCGTATTCACCGCAGCGAAATGCAGCAAACCGTGTTCAGCATTCTGGGTATTAACGAGCACGAACAGCGCGAGAAATTCGGCTTCCTGCTCGATGCCCTGAAATACGGTACGCCTCCGCATGCGGGTCTGGCATTTGGTCTGGATCGTCTGGTGATGTTGCTGACCGGTACCGACAATATCCGTGACGTGATCGCCTTCCCGAAAACTACCGCGGCTGCGTGTCTGATGACCGAAGCGCCAAGCTTTGCCAACCCGGCTTCACTGCTGGAACTGGGCATCGCAGTGGTGGCGAAAAAAGAAGTGACGCCAGACACAAATACAGAGAATAACTAATGAGCTATAAGCGTCCTGAGTCGATACTGTGCGTCATCTACGCCAGAAACACCGGCAGGGTGCTGATGCTCCAACGAAAGGATGACCCGAATTTCTGGCAGTCGGTGACCGGCAGTCTGGAAGGCGGGGAATCCCCGAATCAAACCACGCAGCGTGAAGTCATGGAAGAGGTCGGTATCGACATTGCAGGTGAAAACCTGACTCTGCAGGATTGCCAGCGCTGCGAGGACTTTGAAATATTTGCGCATTTGCGCCATCGCTATGCTCCCGGCGTGACCCGTAACAAAGAACATTGGTTCTGTCTGGCGTTACCCGACGAGCGTGATGTGGTTCTTACTGAACATCATGCGTACCGGTGGCTCGATAAATCCGCAGCGTCTGCGCTGACGGTCTCTCCGAGCAACCAGCAGGCGATTGAAGAATTTGTAAACTATTCGGTCTGTTAAGACTTAAGACTTTTTGGAGATATTTATGGCAGGTCACAGTAAGTGGGCCAACACCAAGCACCGCAAAGCGGCGCAAGATTCTAAACGCGGCAAAATTTTCACAAAAATCATTCGTGAGCTGGTGACAGCGGCACGTCTGGGCGGCGGCGATGCGGGTTCAAACCCACGTCTGCGCGCGGCGATTGATAAAGCGCTGTCGAACAACATGACCCGCGACACCCTCAACCGTGCTATCGCACGTGGCGTGGGCGGTGACGAAGACACCAACATGGAAACCATCATTTATGAAGGTTACGGCCCGGGTGGCTCAGCCATCATGGTTGAATGTCTGAGTGATAACCGCAACCGTACCGTGGCAGAAGTGCGTCATGCCTTCACCAAAACCGGTGGCAATCTGGGTACCGACGGTTCCGTGGCTTACCTGTTCTCCAAAAAAGGCGTGATCACTTTCGCTCCTGGCCTGGACGAAGACGTGCTGATGGAAGCCGCGCTGGAAGCGGGCGCTGAAGACATCATCTCTTACGATGACGGCGCTATCGATGTCTTCACTGCCTGGGAAAATCTGGGCGAAGTGAAAGATGCGCTGGAAGCTGCCGGTTACAAAGCTGATTCCGCTGAAGTCACCATGATCCCATCGACCAAAGCCGACATGGATGCAGAAACTGCACCTAAATTGTTACGCCTGATCGACATGCTGGAAGATTGTGACGATGTGCAGGAGGTTTACCACAACGGTGAAATCTCCGACGAGATCGCAGAAACTCTGTAATCTCAGTGCCGCCGGTGGCTACCACCGGCTGGCTATCCTGTTGTGCCTCAGCAGTTTATACTCTCCCCCAACTTTCCAAAAAAACGACAACACAAGGCGTTGACTGGCTATGGCTATTATTCTGGGGATCGACCCCGGTTCGCGTATTACCGGCTATGGCATTATCCGCCAGACAGGGCGTCAGCTCAGCTATCTCGGCAGCGGGTGTATCCGCACGGTGGTGGATGATATGCCGGGACGTCTGAAACTGATTTATGCCGGTGTGTCGGAAATCATTACGCAATTTCAGCCTGATTTTTTTGCCATCGAATCCGTCTTTATGGCGAAGAATGCCGACTCGGCGTTAAAGCTCGGGCAGGCACGTGGCGCGGCGATCGTGGCAGCGGTGAATCAGGATTTGCCGGTGTTTGAATACGCGGCGAGGCAGGTGAAACAGACTGTCGTGGGTACCGGTGCGGCTGAAAAATCGCAGGTTCAGCATATGGTGCGTTCAATCCTGAAATTACCGGCCAATCCCCAGGCGGATGCCGCCGATGCGCTGGCGATTGCGATTACACATTGCCACATGAGCCAGAACGCCATTCGTCTGAGCTCAGACAAATTACAGATGGCTCGCGGACGTATGCGATAGACGCCGCAAGTCCATTAGGCTGGATATTCATCCAGCCTTTTTTATGATATAAACATCGCTGCTTTTGACCTGATAAGGAAAATGAACGTGATAGGCAGACTACGAGGCATTATTCTGGAAAAACAGCCCCCTTTGGTGCTGCTTGAAACTAACGGCGTGGGCTATGAAGTGCATATGCCGATGACCTGTTTTTACGAATTGCCGGAGCTGGGTCAGGAAGCTATCATCTTCACGCAATTTATCGTCCGTGAAGATGCGCAACTGCTCTACGGATTTAACGATAAACAAGAGCGCGCACTGTTCCGTGAACTGATCAAAGTGAACGGCGTGGGGCCCAAGCTGGCGCTGGCCATTCTGTCAGGCATGTCGGCACAGCAGTTTGTCAGTGCGGTAGAAAAGGAAGAAATCACCGCATTAATCAAATTACCTGGCGTCGGTAAGAAAACCGCAGAACGCCTGGTCGTTGAAATGAAAGACCGGTTTAAAGGATTAAACGGTGATCTATTTAACAATCATACTGATATCACGCTACCTGCATCGGCGTCGAAAGCTAAAGAATCTGATGCCGAAGGCGAAGCCGTTGCAGCCCTGATATCCCTCGGATACAAACCACCGGAAGCCAGCCGCATGATCAGCAAAGTGGCCAGGCCGGGTGCGGAATCTGAAACGTTGATTAGAGAAGCGTTGCGCGCAGCGCTGTGAGGTAAACGATGATTGAAGCTGACCGCCTGATTTCTTCCGAAGTCTTCAGTGAAGAAGAAGTCATTGACCGTGCGATACGCCCGAAGTTGCTCAGCGAATACGTCGGGCAACCGCATGTGCGTTCGCAAATGGAAATCTTTATTCAGGCGGCCAAGCAACGCAAAGATGCGCTCGATCACCTGTTGATTTTCGGGCCGCCTGGGCTGGGTAAAACCACGCTGGCCAATATCGTCGCTAACGAAATGGGCGTGAATCTGCGCACAACCTCGGGCCCGGTGCTGGAAAAAGCCGGTGATCTGGCCGCGATGCTGACCAATCTTGAGCCGCACGACGTGCTGTTCATCGATGAAATCCACCGTCTGTCGCCGGTTGTTGAAGAAATTTTGTATCCGGCAATGGAAGATTATCAGCTGGATATCATGATTGGTGAAGGTCCGGCAGCGCGTTCTATCAAACTCGATTTACCCCCTTTTACCCTGATTGGTGCCACCACTCGCGCCGGTTCTCTGACGTCACCACTGCGTGACCGTTTTGGTATCGTGCAACGTCTGGAGTTCTATCAGGTGGCGGATTTGCAGCACATTGTCGGGCGCAGTGCGTCTTGTCTCGGGCTGGAATTGTCGGAAGAGGGCGCGCATCAGATAGCCCGCCGTTCACGCGGTACACCGCGTATCGCTAACCGCCTGTTGCGCCGTGTGCGTGACTTCGCGGAAGTCAAAGGCGATGGCACCATTAATGGTGATGTGGCTAACGGCGCGCTGGACATGCTGGATGTCGATGCCGAGGGTTTCGATTACATGGACCGCAAACTATTGCTGGCGATTATCGATAAGTTCACCGGCGGGCCGGTCGGGCTGGATAACTTAGCCGCGGCAATTGGTGAAGAGCGCGAGACGATTGAAGACGTCATCGAACCGTTCCTGATCCAGCAAGGCTTTATTCAGCGCACACCGCGCGGGCGTATGGCGACCAATCATGCGTATAAGCACTTCGGGATCACCAGAGAATCTGAGTAAACGATTTTGCACGCATAAAAACGGACGCCCTGAGCGTCCGTTTTGCTTATTTCAGCCAGCAGAAATTACTGACTGACTTCACAACGGCTGACCATCCGCCAGTGACGTGGCAACTCGCGCACTTCACCCGCCAGAATCACCTTTCCTGTTGCATGAATATCGGCGCTTGAAGAGCCCACCTGAACTTCAACAGAACCCGGTTCGACGATGCGCTTACCCGCGTGACTGGTAAAATTCAGCATGTCGGTCGGGATGCTGAAATTCAGCGTTGCGGTTTGTCCGGCGTCCAGCGTTACGCGCTCAAAAGCCTTGAGTTCCTTCACCGGGCGCACCAGTGATGCCACGCAGTCACGCAGATAAACCTGCACCACCTCGCTGCCCGTCTGATTTCCGGTATTGGTGACTTTGATTTGTACTGCAATATCGCCATTTTCGATAGCGACCGGTTGCTGATTGAGTTGCAGATCGTGATAGCGGAACGTGGTGCCGCTTAGCCCGTAGCCAAACGGGTATTTTGCGCCAAAGTGGAACGCAATCGGTGTGCCGCCACTTTTCAGTTTGTGATTGTAATAATACGGCATGGCACCGGCGCTTTTCGGTACGGAAACCACCAGCCTGCCGGACGGTGCTTCTTTACCGCTGACGATATCGGCAATTGCACGTCCGCCTTCCTGACCGGGCGCAAACGCCATCAGGAATCCGGCGACTTTTTCCTCCAGTCCGCTAAGTGAATACGGACGACCGCCGGTCATCACCACAATGGTCGGTTTGCCGGTCGCGACAATCTCTTCCAGCAACTGTTGCTGAACGCCCGGTAATTGCAGGCTGTCCGTATCAGAACCTTCACCGACCGTGCCGCTCTGGAATAATCCGGCCAGATCGCCGACAAACACAAACGCGACATCACTTTCCTGCGCCAGTTTCACGGCCTGTGGGATAAGCACGGTACTTCGTGATACCGGCGACTTTTGCATGGCTGAACCGGTATCGCCGGGGAAGACCGGCGCGCCCGCTGTGCGTTTTTCAAGAATATGGCAACCTTTTGCATACCGGATATTTTGCTCGCCGTAGGCGTCGCGCAAGGCCTGTAACGGCGTGGTGACCTGTTCCGTCTGCGCATCCATTTCGCTGATGATCAGATGCACGGGGAAGCTGTAACCGCTAAGCAACGCCAGCGGATCGTCTGCCGTCGGGCCGATCACTGCGATTTTCTGCCCGGATTTGGGTTTCAGCGGAAGGATGCCATTATTCTCCAGCAAGGTGATGGAACGGACAGCGGCTTTCCAGGCCAGTTCCCGCGTGGCGGGTTGTTGCATTTGTGGCTGCGGATCACGTACGTAAGGCTGTTCAAACAGCCCGAGGCGGAATTTTTCAGTCAGCACGCGGGCGACGATCTCGTCAATTTTCGCCATATCAATCAGGCCACGTGAAACAGCATCGGCCAGATGCTGCGCGCAGTCACCTTTCGGCAATTCGATATCCAGACCGGCATTAAACGCCAGCGCGGCGGATTCCGCGTCGTCATGGCTGACACCGTGATGCTGATGCAGCAGGCTGACGCCGCCGTAATCGGCAACAATCAGACCATCGAATCCCCACTGTTCGCGCAAAACTTCGGTCAGCAGGAAGTGATCGCTGTGACAAGGCTGGCCGTCGATGTCGTGATAAGCCGGCATCACCGAACCGGCATTCGCCAGCTTTACCGCCATCTCAAACGGCAGCAGGAAGGTGTCATTCAGCTCGCGAAAACCCAGATGCACCGGCGCATGATTGCGAGCCCCTTCGCTGAAAGAATGCCCGACGTAATGTTTCAGCGTTGCCAGCAGGTCACGCTTTTCGCCCTGCAAACCGCGCACGTAAGCCGTCGCCATGACGCCAACAAGATACGGATCTTCGCCAAAGGTTTCCTCAGTTCGACCCCAGCGGACATCGCGGGAAACATCCAGCACCGGCGCCAGGCCCTGATGACAACCAACGCTTTGCGCTTCATCGCGGATAGCGCCTGCAATTTGCTCCATCAGTTGCGGATCCCACGTCGAGGCATAACTCAGGGAAGAGGGAAACAGCGTGGCATCTTTGCACAACAGGCCGACCAGACACTCTTCGTGGAACATCGCCGGAATGCCCAGCCGTGTTTCTTAAACCAGCATTTTTTGCAGCCGGTTCAGGGCGCGCACGCCTTCTTCCGGGCTGACCACGTGCGTTCCCAGTGGGCGCGTGATTTGTCCCGCGCCCAGCGCCAGTTGCTCCTCCAGCGCCAGAGTCTGTTTATGCCTGGCAAAATCATCGCTAAGATCGGACCGTTCTTTATGCTTCCCGTTGCTGTCGAGGATCAGCCAGAACGCGTGCATCTGGGCATATTTCTCAGCGGGCGTCATGCGGGCGAGCAGGTCGGCGACGCGGGTAGCGACGGGCTGTGAAGCATCCTGATACAGGTGAGTCATATTATATCTCCTTGATTTACCGGATGGGAACGCACGGATAACGCGTTAAAAGACGAAATATAAAAAGAAGTATTGAGAATGGACTGCCCGTAAACAATTGAGGAAACGAATATGCATTTTACGTTATTTAATTTTGTTTCCGGTTTGTGAGCAGGATCAGATTGAAGGTGATCCGGTCAGGCATCTGCTTTTCGCACAAATTCTGAAGCCGATCACAGTTTCATCATCCGGCGGATATTACGACTTGTTTCTTCTGACGATTCGCCAGAGAATCCTTTTCAGAAAGCAGGATTGTTACTGTCTGACAGGCAAAACCTAAACTTCTCGTTTTTTCGCATATTGCGAAAAGGCCGGAAGTTTAGGTTTTTTTTTGGCCTGAATTCAGGGGCCGGCCGCCCCTTTGAAATACAACGGCAATGTCGTGCACGACGCCCTTACTCTGATGAGATAACACCATGGAATACAGTATATTAGCCGATGAAATTCTCCGCGGAGTGGGCGGAAAAGACAACGTCAACAGCGTGGTGCATTGTGCCACCCGATTACGTTTTAAATTAAAAGATACGAGTAAAGCCGACGCTGCCGGATTAAAAGAAAACCCGGGTGTCATCATGGTCGTCGAGAGCGGCGGCCAGTTTCAGGTTGTTATCGGCAACCACGTTGGTGCGGTTTATGAAGCGCTGGTGAAAGGCAGTGCGCTTTCCGACAGCGGCGACGATGACAGCGGTGATAAGGGCAGTTTATTTGCCCGGGCGATTGACGTTATCTCCGGCATTTTTACCCCGTTTATCGGCATCATGGCCGCGTCGGGGATCCTGAAAGGTTTTCTGGCACTGGCGCTGGCGTGCGGCTGGATGGTGCCGGAAAGCGGTACCTACAAAGTCTGGTTCGCCGCCAGTGACGCCATGTTTTACTTCTTCCCGCTGGTGATCGGTTTCACCGCCGGTAAAAAATTCGGCGGTAATCCGTTCGTTACCATGATGATTGGCGGCGCGATGGTGCATCCGCTGATGATCGCCGCATTTGAGGCACAGCAACCTGGTGCTCAGGGCGAGCATTTCTTCGGTATCCCGCTGGTGTTTATCAATTACGCCTCATCGGTGATCCCGGTGATCCTGGCTGCGTGGGTATCAAGCTGGCTGGAAAAACGGGCCATGAAAATCTTGCCTTCAGCGCTGCGTAACTTTATCACGCCGCTTATTTGCCTGATGGTTGTAGTGCCGCTGACCTTCCTGATTATCGGACCCGTCGCCACCTGGGCCAGCCAGCAACTGGCTAACGGCTATCAGTTTGTGTATCACATCAGCCCGATGATTGCCGGTGCCTTTATGGGCGCACTGTGGCAGGTGTGTGTGATTTTCGGTCTGCACTGGGGGCTGGTGCCGCTGATGATCAACAACTTCAGTATTCTCGGTCACGACACCATGCTCCCGCTGTTATTGCCGGCCGTGATGGGGCAGGTCGGGGCGGTGATTGGCGTGATGCTGCGCGTAAGAGATGCGCGGACAAAAGCGCTGGCGGGTTCAGCCATCAGCGCGGGGATTTTCGGGATTACCGAACCCGCGGTTTACGGCATCAACCTGCCGCGTCGTCGTCCGTTTATTTTCGGTTGCGCCGGTGGCGCACTGGGTGCGACGATCCTCGGGTATTTCCAGACCACGGCGTATTCCTTCGGTTTCGCCAGCATCTTCACTTTCACGCAAATTATTCCGCCAACCGGCTTTGATAAAACGGTGACCGCCGCCATTGCCGGGACGCTGATTGCCCTCGTGTTTGCCGCATTCGCAACCTATTTCTTCGGCATGAAAGAAGAAGCGGCAACGCCGGAAATCACCGAAAAGGCCAAAGCGGAGGCCGTTCAGGCACCACGCGGAAAAACCCTGATTGCCAGCCCGATGACCGGTGCCTGTATCGCACTCGATCAGGTTAACGATCCGACGTTCGCCAGTGGTCTGCTGGGCAAAGGCGTGGCGGTGGTGCCAGCAGTGGGGCGGGTTGTATCGCCGGTAAATGGCACCGTGGTTTCCCTGTTCAAAACCCATCACGCCATAGGGATTGAATCTGACGAGGGTGCAGAAATTCTGATCCACGTCGGCATCGATACGGTGAAGCTGGACGGCAAATTCTTTACGCCACGCATCGCGGTTGATGCGGTGGTGAAGCAGGGCGATTTGTTGCTGGAATTCGATATGCAGGGCATTTCCGATGCCGGTTATGACCTGACCACGCCGGTGCTGGTCACCAACAGCGATGACTATCTGGATGTCATCCCGGCAAGTGTTGGTCAGGACACCAGCGAACAAGCGCCATTACTCACTTTATTACGATAACGACCAGAGCCAGGAGGTTCACATGAACAAGCAATTCCCAGACGGTTTCTTATGGGGCGGCGCAGTCGCAGCCAATCAGGTGGAAGGTGCATATCTGACTGACGGTAAAGGCTTATCAACTTCTGACCTGCAACCGCAAGGCGTTTTTGGTCCGGTGCAGGAACGTACTGAAGGCGATTTCGGCGTGAAAGATGTGGCGATTGATTTCTATCATCGTTATCCGGAAGACATGAAATTGTTCGCCGAAATGGGCTTCACCGTGCTGCGTACCTCAATTGCCTGGACGCGTATTTTCCCGCAGGGCGATGAATTGCAACCAAACGAAGCCGGTCTGGCCTTTTATGACCGCCTGTTTGATGAAATGGCAAAATATGGGATTACACCGCTGGTGACGCTTTCTCACTATGAAATGCCGTATGGCATCGTGAAAAAACACGGTGGCTGGGGCAGTCGCGACACTATCGGTTTCTTTGAGAACTACGCCCGTACGGTGTTCAGCCGTTACAAAAATAAGGTGAAACACTGGCTGACGTTCAACGAAATCAACATGTCGCTGCATGCGCCGTTCACCGGCGTCGGTTTGCCGGAAGACAGCAGCAAACAGGAAATTTATCAGGCCATTCATCATCAGCTGGTGGCCAGCGCCAGAGCGGTAAAAGCCTGCCACGAGATCATTCCTGACGGCAAAATCGGCAATATGCTGCTCGGCGGAATGTTGTATCCGCTGACCTGCAAACCGGCTGATATGATGGAAACTTTGCAGCAAAACCGCGACTGGTTATTCTTCGGCGATGTACAGGTGCGCGGTGCATACCCGGCATACATGAAGCGCTTCTTCAAAGATCGTGGCATGGAAATTAATATTACGGCTGAAGATAAAGAGGCGCTGAAAGAAACGGTCGACTTTATTTCATTCAGTTATTATATGACCGGTTGTGTAACCACTGACGAAGAGCAAAATATTAAAGCGCGCGCCAACATATTAAATATGGTGCCTAACCCGCATTTGCAAAGTTCCGAATGGGGCTGGCAGATTGATCCGGCAGGTTTGCGCTTCTTAATGAATGAACTTTATGACCGTTACCAGAAGCCATTATTTATTGTGGAAAACGGATTAGGTGCGCGTGATAAAGTCGAAGCAGACGGCAGCATCAACGATGATTACCGCATTGAATATATCAATGACCATCTGGTTCAGGTGCGTGAAGCCATTGAAGATGGCGTGGAAGTGATGGGCTACACCAGCTGGGGGCCGATTGATCTGGTCAGCGCCTCGAAAGCCGAGTTCTCCAAACGCTATGGTTATATCTACGTTGACCGTGATGACCAGGGGAATGGCACGCTGGAGCGTCGCCGTAAGAAAAGTTTCTTCTGGTATAAAGAAGTAATTAATTCGAACGGCGCGGCTTTAAAACCCTGATCTGATTTTCGCCTCTAATAATAAACAACTGATGCGGCTTATAAATTTATAAGCCGCCTGTTCGCCCTTGTATTGCCCAAAAATAATAATGATGATTTAAAATAATAAAACGGAAATATAAAGATGAGAATTTCTCAGACTTCTGCAACACCTACATATATTTTAAAAAATAATTACCGGCTGCTGAAAAGCAGTTTTCTGGCGCTGTGTATTTCAGCCGCAGGTATTCATTCAGCACAGGCTGCGGATAACTGGAATGGCACTGTATTAGGTTTTGAGGCGCCCGGCGAAGGTATGTTCGGCGATATGCTGGGTATTCGCCCGATTATTGAAGACCATGGATTTCATTATCAGCTTGGTTATCTGAGCGAGTCGTCTTATAACGCAGGCGGCGGTTATAACCATGATAAACATCTGGCGTATATCGATCAGTTCTCGCTGACGTTTACCCAGGATCTGGAGATGTACACCGGCATTCCTGACGCGGCCATTGAAGGTAACATTGTTAACCGTAACCACGATGACAACCTGACGTCCAAACGTACGCAGGATCCGCGTGTGGGGTTTAACGATCTCGCCCAGGAAAGCTGGGGCGGACAGTCGATAACCCGTCTGGGCTGGCTGACGTTTAGCCGTAGTTTCGATGACCGCAAACTGCACTGGCGCATCGGTATGATGAACAAAAATCAGGATTTCGATCAGATTATCCCGTGTGATTTCCAGCTGCTGAGCCAGTGTGGCGGTAAATCGGCGAACTCGATGACCTGGTATAACTGGAATAAACATTACTGGGGCACCACTTTCCAGTACAAGCTGACGCCAGAACTGACGCTGAAAACCGGTATTATGGAACAAAACCCCGATGCCTCTGACCGCAAATACGCCTGGAGCGGTTCGCTGAAAGGCGCACGTGGCATTCTGTTGCCGATGGAAGCGGAACTGAAAACCAAAGTGAATGGTTTGCCGGGCATTTATAACGTTGGTTTGCTGTATACCAACTCGCCGCAAACAGATTTATCGGAAGGGAAAACGCAGAGCGTGGGCGCAACAGATCCCGAAGGTTATCGCAAACACAGCAGCACCTGGTTTATGTACACCGGTTTCAACCAGCAGGTGACACAACGTGGCGACGATCCAAACCGTGGCATGAGCGTGTCATACAGCCTCGGGCTGGGGGATCAGCGCAGCAACGCCATCCATCATTCGCAAGCTGCTTCCATGCGCTATCGCGGGTTGTTTGATGCGCGTCCTGACGACTGGCTGGGATTTGGTATGACGTATATTAAAATGAGTAATCATTACCGCCAGAATCAGGAAAACCTGAATACGATTTATCAGGTGGATGATTACGGTAACCCGCTGTATACGCCACTGTCCGGGCACTCGGTGAACGCTGATTTGTACTATCAGATAAAAGTCCGTTCGTGGCTGATTCTGCAACCGGATTTGCAATACTGGTACCGTCCGGGCGGGGTGAAAGAAACGCAGGATGCGTGGGTGACAGGATTGAAAGCCATCGTCACGTTCTGAGTGCAAATTTTACGTCTGACCGCAGCGATCATCGTCACGGTTTTTCAGTTACATACGTTGAGCAGATGATCTAACCTGATAAAATTATCGGGCAGAGATGAAGTGCTGCGGCAGACAAAACCTGATCTTTCTTAGGAACGGTCGGGTTTTTCTTTTCAGGGAATAACAATGAAAATCGCCAAAATTCTAAATAATAACGTGGTGGTTGTCGTCAACGATCAGCAGCGGGAACAGGTCGTCATGGGCCGCGGGCTGGCGTTTATGAGGAAAACCGGAGACGAACTCGATGACAGTAAGATCGAGAAAATCTTCGCATTACAGAGCGACGAACTGGTCGCGCATCTGACAGAACTGCTCTCGCATATTCCGATGGAAGTGATGACCACCTGCGACCAGATCATTACGCTGGCGCGCGGCCGGCTGGGGAAATTGCAGGAAAATTTATACATTGCGCTCACTGACCACTGTAACTTCGCCATTGAGCGACAGAAAAAGGGCGTGCCGATCAGCAACGCGTTACTGTGGGAAACCCGCCGCCTTTATCCGAAAGAGTATGCGCTGGGACTGGAGGCGCTGGAGATTATTTATTCGCGACTTGGTGTGCGCCTTCCGGTGGATGAAGCCGGGTTTATCGCACTGCATCTGGTGAACGCTCAGCTTAATGGCGAAATGCCGGAAGTGGCGCAAATCACCCGCGTGATGCAGGAAATCCTCAATCTGGTGAAATACCAGCTGCGTATCGAATATGACGAAGAATCGCTGAGTTATCAGCGCTTCGTCACCCATCTGAAATTCTTCGCACAGCGCATGCTCAGCCGCACCGTCGTAGCGGATGACGACATGACCCTGCATGTGGCCGTGAAAGAGAACTATCCGCAAGCCTGGCAGTGCTCGGAGAAAATCGGCGATTACCTTGCCGCGCAATATCAGCGGGATCTGACGACGGAAGAGATCATGTATCTGTCGATCAATATTGAGCGGGTGAGAAAAGAATGTTCGCCTAAAGAAACCCCATAACCGCACGCATGCTCAAAATTCGTTACGCGAAATATGACTGTTCACAATTTTTTATGACGGTTTTTTTTGCCACGGTTAATGAGAAAAGGTAGCATCCTTCGCCGTTATTGCACCAAAACAGTTCCGGCTAAAAAAACTACAGTGGGTAAACCCCATAAACGTTGAGGCTTGCAATCGTTTGCTTGCAGCACCCGACGTCAGGTGAAGGTTATTTTTGGAGAACAAGATCGAATGAAGTCTCATAAAAAATCGGCAGAGGCGAAGCACGCGGCGAAAAGACGCTGGCTGGACTCGCACGAACACGGGTATCACAAAAGTATGGGCAATCGTCAGGTTCAGATGATTGCCATTGGTGGTTCTATCGGCACCGGTTTATTTCTCGGCGCGGGCGCGCGTTTACAGATGGCTGGCCCGGCGCTGGCAATCGTGTATGCGGTGTGTGGTATTTTCTCATTCTTTATTTTACGAGCACTGGGTGAACTGGTTTTACACCGTCCGACCAGCGGCAGCTTTGTCTCTTATGCCCGCGAGTTCCTGGGCGAAAAAGCTTCTTACGTTGCAGGCTGGATGTACTTCCTCAACTGGGCGATGACCGGCATTGTCGATATCACCGCAGTGGCTCTTTACATGCACTATTGGGGAACCTTCGGTGATGTCCCGCAATGGATGTTTGCGCTGGGCGCACTGGCGATTGTCGCCACCATGAACATGATCGGCGTGAAGTGGTTCGCTGAGATGGAGTTTTGGTTTGCGCTGATCAAAGTCGCGGCGATTGCCCTGTTCCTGGTTGTCGGCGTGGTGTTCCTCGGCACCGGCAAACAGCTGGACGGCAATACCACCGGTTTCCATCTGATCACCGATAACGGCGGTATCTTCCCGCACGGGTTGTTACCGGCGCTGGTTCTGGTGCAGGGCGTGGTCTTCGCGTTCGCGGCTATCGAACTGGTCGGTACGGCGGCAGGCGAAACCAAAAATCCTGAAAAAGTGCTGCCAAAAGCCATCAACAGCGTTATCTGGCGTATCGCGTTATTCTACGTCGGTTCCGTGGTGTTGCTGGTTCTGCTGTTACCGTGGAATGCGTATCAGGCAGGGCAAAGCCCGTTTGTGACCTTCTTCAGTAAGCTGGGCGTGCCTTATATCGGCACGATCATGAATATCGTGGTACTGACTGCGGCGCTGTCGAGTCTGAACTCCGGCTTGTATTCCACCGGTCGTATTCTGCGTTCCCTGTCGATGGGCGGTTCTGCGCCGAAATTCATGTCGAAGATGAGCGCACAGCAGGTGCCTTACGCCGGTATTCTGGTCACTGTGGGTATTTATGTCATCGGCGTGGTACTCAACTACTACGTGCCATCGCAGGTATTTGAAATTGTCCTGAACGTCGCGTCACTCGGCATCCTCAGTTCATGGGCTTTCATCATCGTATGTCAGATGAAGCTGCGTAAGGCTATCAAAGAAGGCCGTGCGAAAGACGTCTCCTTCAAAATGCCGTGGGCACCGGTCACCTCGTGGCTGACGCTGGCATTTCTGGCGGGCGTGCTTATCCTGATGGCGTTTGACTATCCGAACGGCACCTACACCGTGGCGACGATCCCGGTACTGATTATCCTGCTGGTTCTGGGCTGGATTGGCCTGCGCAAACGCGCGGCGGAAGTCCATGCTGAGCAGGCCGCTCACGAAGAAGCACATCATGAAAGTCTGGATGCGAAGTAATTAACTTACTTCAGAGATTTTCAGCAAAGGGCTGCCGCAAGGTGGCCCTTTTTCGTTACATGCAGCACTAAAAATTATGTTGCCTGTAAAAAATCCGAAAGCGTGAAAGTATCTCTCATCTTTGACTAGGCTTACTCTTTAGTTAAAAGAGGCAAACCTATGTTTAAGATTATGTTACAGATTTTCTCCAGCCCGGAAAAATTCCTCGGGCTGTTCAGTGCAGCGGACATGGAAGATACGATTGAGGAGGGGGAGCGTATTTTAATTGATGAAAACGGTACCGCCTCGGTGAATCCGGCAAATCAGGATATGCGTGAAGACTTTGACCGGCACGTCAAACGCATGAGCGTGCTGTAATGGCGACAGCGGTTTTCATGGTGTTAATGGTTTGCGGGTACTGGTACACCACCCGCGACATCTCATCGCGCTTCAAACTCAAACGTACCTTCGGCTGGGACGTCTATTTTCTTGTGGCGTTATACGGCTGCATTTTTGTCCTGCAGGGCGTACTGGTGATTGCGCTGGTTTATATGGCGCTGTGGGGGATTTCAGAAGTCGTGAACTGGCTGCCTGCCATCCCGCATTTGCATCAGGATGTGCATTACCACAGAGATTTCATCAACTGGAGTTTCTTAGGCATTCAGGCGCCGGTCGTCATTATGCTCGGTGTTTCCGTGATGCTTTGTCTGGTGCGCACCACCTGGTCGCCGGGCTTGCGGCTCAATACCGCCGGACGCAAACAGTTGTACAAACAGCTCACCCGCGCCAACGGTGTGGAAGGGCTTTTGTATCAGTGCATGGAAGAGGGCGATATGGTGTTTATCACCTTACAGTCGCGGCGCGTCTATATTGGCATGGTGCATACCGCGCGATGTGAAACCAGTTCGTCGGACAATGTGGTGGTCATCCCGATGGTCAGCGGGTATCGCGATAAAGATACGCTAGAGCTGCGCGTAGAGCATAACTATGCCCGTTATTATCAGGAACACGGTATTACGCCGGTGTCGGATCCGGTGAATGCGCTGAAATTTCGCAAAGTGATTTTACTCAGTCAGATTGAAACACTGTCACTTTTCGACCCTTCAAGCGCCTGTGCATTTGAGAAGTTAATCCCGATTATCGAGGAAGAATATCAGAGAAAAATCGGAGAGAAGGACGCCTGAAGACAGACGTCCTCAATGAATTACACGATGGTGAAGCTGAAATCGCTCAGGCCTTCGATACCACCGGTAATCACATCACCGCGCACCACGGCGCCAACGCCTGCCGGTGTGCCGGTGTAAATGAGATCGCCAGGTTTGAGTTCAACGGCCTGCGAGAGATAACTGATGACATCCGCCACCTGCCAGATCTGATCACGTAAATCACCGCGCTGACGTTTCTCCCCGTTCACATCGAGCCAGATTTTACCGCTGACAGGATGACCGGTCTGACTGACGGGCAGCAGCGGGTTCGCCGGTGCGGAATCATCAAAACCTTTGGCGAAATCCCACGGACGACCTTGTTTCTTGGCCTGCGCCTGAATATCGCGACGGGTCAGATCCACGCCGACGGTATAACCCCAGACATGCGACAGCGCATCTTCAGCCGTGATATTTTTGCCGCCTTTGGCAATCGCGACGACCAGTTCCACTTCGTAATGCAGATCTTCGGTCAGTGTCGGATAAGGCACGTTACCGCTGGCAGGGATAACGGCATCAGCGGGTTTGCCAAAGAAGAACGGCGGCTCGCGATCCGGATCATGACCCATTTCGCGGGCGTGCTCGGAATAGTTACGGCCAACGCAGTACACGCGGCGTAATGGAAAACGGGCGCTCTGGCCTTCGATGGCGAGAGACGGAACTTCGGGTGCAGCAATTACATATTCGGTCATCGTATTCACTTCACAAAGTTGTCGAATTAACATATTTGCAAAGCGAATCAACATTGACCAGTAAATTTATGTTACTGGTCAATGTCTCACTGTCAGGCTTTGTAACGTGGTGCCGCGTGAGCTTGCAGGAAGTTCGGCACCATCGCGCCGCGCAGGGCATCAAAGTCGTCCCACTGTTTTTCGTCCTGCAATGGCGGAATAGTGATTTTTTCTTTGCGGTCGAAGCCCAGCAAGGCAGCATCCACCAGTTCACCGACTTCCATTACCCCTGGTACTTCATCAATATTTTTACCCGACCGTTCCCAGATTTCTGTACGCGTTGCGGCAGGTAATACGGCCTGAACGTACAAACCGCGTTCTGCCATTTCAAATTGCAGTGTCTGGCTGAAGGTCAGCACAAAAGCTTTCGTCGCGGAATACACAGCAGATTGCAGCTCAGGCGTCAGCGCCATTACCGAGGCGATATTGATAATCGCGCCGTCTTTATGCTTGATCAGGCCATCAAACGCCACGCGGGAAAGGCGTGCCACTGAGGTGACGTTCAGGGTGATCAGATTGTCGATGGCATCGGCATCACTGTTCTCAAAACCGGCTTTGAGTGACGCCCCGGCGTTATTGATCAGCAGGGAAATTTGCGGCGTCGCGCGGATAAAATCTTCTACTCGCGACAGGTCTTCGCTGCGGGTTAAGTCTGCGGGTAACACAGTCACTTTCACGCCGGACTCCTGTTGCAGCTTTTCAGCCAGCGCATTCAGGCGCTGTGCATCACGGGCCACAAGAATAAGATCATAGCCGCGTTTAGCGAGACGATCGGCGTATGTCGCACCAATACCGGTGGATGCGCCGGTGATTAACGCCAAAGACTGAGAACGAATGGAATCTGACATGAGAACCTCTGGGTTGATTAAGTGGTTTAATAATGAAACCAGATGATTTTTAACACTGGTGGTTTTATAATGCAACCAGATTCTTTAAGCAGGAGGTGCCATGAAACGAACACGTCTGGAAAACACGCCTTGTCCGGCTGGCCGCGCATTGGATCTCATTGGTGACTGGTGGACGCTGCTGATTGTCCGCGACGCCATGCGTGGCATTTCGCGTTTCAGCGAGTTCCAGCGCAGTTTGGGTGCGGCAAAAAATATTCTCAGCGTACGCCTGAAAGCGCTGGTGGCCGAAGGCATTTTGAAAATCGAACCGGCGGCCGATGGCTCGGCGTATCAGGATTACGTGCTGACTGAAAAAGGGCTGGCGCTGCAACCGGTGCTGGTCGCGCTGGGGCAGTGGGGAAGTGAATACCTGTTTGAGGAAGGCGAAGCCTGTACGCAGCTTGTGGACAATGAAAACGGCCAGCCACTGCGCAAACTGGAAATCCGAGCGCAGGACGGACGGGTGCTGGAGAGCCGGGATATTACGGCGATCATTCCTGAAATCTGATACAGAATTCGGGCAACACCCTCCATTTCGTACGGAAAAGGGCAAATCTCGATCTGCTCCCTCATCTGCGAAGGGGAGGGCTGGGGTGGGGTATTAATGGCATTTCAGTCATAACCCTTTTTTTCGAGCTGTCTCTAACTCTTTGATTTTAATGAATCACACGAGCCACACAAAAAAGAGGGTTTTTTTGGCAAAACAGGGATAATCTCTTGCAGTTCAAAGCATAAACATTAAAACTCAACTGTTCACTGCCGTACAGGCAGCTTAGAAACATACTTAATGTAGATCCGTTTTCGTCTCTCAGTTCACTGCCGTACAGGCAGCTTAGAAAGCTGCAAGATACTGATCGACTTCAGGCCCTTTGTTCACTGCCGTACAGGCAGCTTAGAAAGTGGTGGCGATTCAGGCAAGGTTTGCAGATCGGTTCACTGCCGCACAGGCAGCCGCGTGCAACTCACTGCAAACCATAAAAACTCTCTGGAAGCAGTATCTCATCCCAGCATTTTGCCCATTTTCTATGTGTGGATATCCAGTTATTGTCTGCTCGCTGCGGCAAAATCCGCAGTCGGGTGTAGGAACCTGAACCCTCATGGCGGAAGTTTTAATTTCGCCATCGCTTTGTATTACCAGAAAATAACAATTTATTACCGTATATTGTTTTGGTAACTCGGGTGGGGCAGCTTTAGGGCTGGTCGGAAAGGGTAACCGATATTCCTACCCCCGCCTGAGTTACCACCTTAGCGCAGGAACTTAAGTGGTAGCGTGATACGCAATCTAATATTAGGTTCTGTTCAAATGGATATTACTCTTACAAACGAAACATCCCCAGATTCATGGACGCTCACCGATCGCTGTCGTTTGCTGCATGAACAAAGACTGGCATCAGGCTGACATTATTGCGGCAATAAAAAAGAAGGGCACCACGATGGCGGCGGTTTCACGCCGCGCTGGTTTAAGCTCATCGACGCTCTCGAATGCGTTAATCCGTAAATGGCCGAAAGGTGAAAGGTTGATAGCGGAAGCCATCGGAGTAAAAGCCGAAACCATCTGGCCGAGCCGTTACACCGAAATTAAATACAACTAAGATCGGCTCCCTCCCCTGCGAAGGGGAGGGTTGGGGTGGGGTATTAAAGCGAAATCAATAAGTTGAAGTTTTCTCACACGAGGTGTCAGTCCTTAAAACCCCCTCCCAACCTCCCCCTTCGCAGGTGGAGGAGCAAGGTTAAACCACAGTTTGCGGGAGCAAAAAAACTTACCTCGCAATCCTCTCGTGCCAGTATTTGGTGAACTCTTCCTCGCCGTTCAGGCTGACCACCATATCGCCGCTGACGATAAAATGCGTCAGGTCGCTGCGCAATTCGAGGGTGATTTCAGCTTCCATCCACCAGCCTTCACGTCCCATCTTCATGGTCTGCGTCAGCAGATAACGGGCGGAAAGCGGATCGCTGTTGCTGACCGTCAGCTCGCGGCGCAGATTGTGATCGACCGTCGTGTCGATATCATCGAAGCGGTAAACGCCTTCACCGAAAACGCCACCCACGCCGTTGGTCACGCTGGTCCAGCTGTCGGTGAGGAAATCGTAAGTGGTATTGCGATCCACGCGGCCTGGCGACAGCACGGTTTGCGGCGTCAGCGGCGCGCTTTGCGGTTCTTTGATCGGGCCTGCAATTGAAACCGGCTGCTCACACACCGGCAGGCTGAGCTGCGCGCTGTGCAAATCTAACGTCAGCGTCGCCGCTTCTGCCATCGGCCAGATCATCGGCCAGAAGGTGGTCGCCAGCGAGATACGCATCCGGTGACCGGTGGCAAAGCGGTGCGCAATACCATCGAGCTGAACCGGTACTTTGACTTTCTGACCGGGGATCAGCGGTACAGATTTGTCATGACCCTGCAGATGAGCGAGGTTCAGCCAGCCGTGGGTGACGCGGTTTACTGAGCCGTCCGGCGCAACGTCTGACAGCCGGACGTACAGCATCGCCGCCGGTTTATCGCTGCTCAGTTCGACGGTAAACTCCGGGAAACCGAAAATGGTCAGCGGTTCGGCCAGCGGTTCGCCGTCGAAGATTTCTGCCATGCCGTCATCGACACGCTGATCCGGCGGCATTTCACCGGGCACGCCCGCGCCCATCCATTCACCTGCCATCAGACCGTGATTCTGCGGCGAACAGATATTGATCACGCCCGCGTCAGCGTCGGGCTGGGTATTGAGCTGTCCGCGTGTCAGCCAGCGCGGGCTGTGATTGATATTGCTGGCGGTGCCGCGATCAAACCCCACCCATTCGCCACGACTGACCGGACGCATCGCCGATGGCGGCTGGCTGTCCTGCAACCAGGTCTGGATCATCGGGCCTTTCATCGCGCCGTTGTCTGCGCCTTTCAGCCAGTGATCCCACCAGCGCACGGCTTCCTGTAGGAAGCCAATCGCCGGTTCCGGCGTGCCGTCCTGCGGATAGATATGTGCCCACGGGCCGAGAATGGCGCGGCGCGGAACCTGTAAATTATCCATCAGACGGAATACGGCATTGCTGTAAGCGTCTGCCCAGCCGCCGATCGCCATAACGGGACACTGGATCGCAGACCAGTCTTCGCACACGGAACCGTGTTGCCAGTATGCATCGCGCAGCGGATGTTCCATCCACAGTGCCGGGAAGAACGGCATGTTTTCCAGACGGTTCAGCCAGTCTTTGTACCAGCTATCGCCGACCAGCGCAGGGTCGGAAGGGCGGCTCTGGTACGCCAGCATAATGCCGCCCCACCAGAGGTTATCATTGAGCAGGCAGCCGCCTTTGTAATGAATATCGTCGCGGTAACGGTCATCCGTTGAACAAACCGTGATGATGGCTTTCAGCGCGGCGGGGCGGCGGGCGGCAACCTGCAAACCGTTAAATCCGCCCCAGGATTTTCCCATCATGCCGACGTTTCCGCTGCACCAGGGTTGTCCGGTGATCCACTGAATGACTTCCAGTGCGTCATCCTGTTCCTGCAACAGATATTCGTCGGCCAGCAATCCGTCAGATTCGCCGCTGCCGCGCATATCCACACGTACGACTGCGTAGCCATTTCCGGCGAAAAAGCCGTGCATCGGTTCATCGCGGGTGCGGGTGCCGTCGCGTTTGCGGTAGGGAATGTATTCGAGAATAGCCGGCACCGGCTGGCGTTCGGCGTCATCCGGCAGCCATAAACGTGCGGCGAGGCGCGTGCCGTCGCTAAGCGGGAACCACAGATGTTCGGTCACGGTGACGGCGTGAGGGAATTCGGTCACGATGCGTTTGGTGCTCATAAGACTCCTGTCGAAGGAATGGCTGCCGCAGGAAGCGCTGCACCACGCAGGGCGAGAACCTCGTCCAGCCAGCTGGTGCGCATTTCCGGTACGGAGGTCAGCAGTTTTTCGGTATAGCTGTGCATTGGCGCGCTGAAGACCACGTCAGTATCGCCGCTGGCGACCACCTGACCCTGATACATCACCGCCACCTGATGGGCGATACGTTTTACCGTGCCCAGATCATGGGTGATAAACAGATACGACAGCCCCAGCTGTTGCTGTAAGCGGCGCAGCAGATTCAGCACTTCTTCTGCTACCAGCGGATCGAGGGCTGAAGTGGCTTCATCGCAGATGATCAGTTCCGGCTGCGCAGCCAGTGCGCGGGCGATACAGACGCGCTGCTTCTGCCCGCCGGACAGTTCACCGGGACGACGGTCGATCAGTTTGACCGGCAATTCAGTCAGGCGCAGTAACTCTTCCACACGTTCACGAACCTGCTTTTTGTTCATCCCAAAGTAAAAGGTCAGCGGTCGTCCGATGATGTCCAGCAGCGTCTGGCGCGGATTGAGCGCCACGTCAGGTAACTGATAAATCATCTGCATACGGCGCAGCGTTTCTTTATTGCGCTGGTGAAAATTGTGCGAAAGCGACACGCTGTCGAAATCCACCGTGCCTTCAGTGTCGGGCAGCAATCCGACCAGCGCCCGTGCCAGCGTGCTTTTGCCGCTGCCTGATTCGCCGATAATCGCCAGCGTTTTGCCGCGCGGCAGTTGCAGGCTGACATCGTTCACCACCCGTTTACCATTGTAGCCGGTACTCAGTTTACGCATCGTCAGCAGCGGCTGTCCGGCAGTTTCATGGCCTTCTGCCAGCGGCGTCAGTGCCTGTTCGCGCTCCGCAACCAGCCTGCGGGTATATTCCTGTTGTGGATTTTCCAGAATGGTTTGCGTGTCGCCGGTTTCCACTTCTTTGCCGTGACGCAACACCATAATCCGGTCGGCAAGCTGGGCGACAACGGCCAGATCGTGGGTGATATACAGCGCGGCGGTGTTGAATTCGCGCACCAGTTTGCGCAGCATCACCAGCACTTCAATCTGCGTGGTGACGTCCAGCGCGGTGGTTGGCTCATCCATGATCAGCAAATCGGGTTTACAGGACATCGCCATTGCAGCCATTGCGCGCTGGAGCTGTCCGCCGGAAAGCTGATGCGGATAGCGTTTACCGATGTTTTCCGGATCCGGTAAATCCAGCGAGCGGAACAGTGAAATCGCCCACTGACGACTCTCTTCTTTGTTCATCAGACCGTGGCGAATGGGGCCTTCGCAGACCTGTTTTTCGATGGTCAGCGCCGGATTAAACGAGGCGGCTGCGCTTTGTGCCACATATGCCACGCGCCTGCCGCGCCATTCACGCTTTACGCTGGAAGGCTGAGAAACAATGTCAGTGCCATCCAAAAAGACTTCGCCACCGGCAATCCGGCAGCCCTGACGCGCATAGCCTAACGCTGCCAGACCAATAGTGGATTTGCCCGCACCGGATTCGCCAATCAGGCCGAGCACTTCACCCGCCGCCAGTTTGAGCCAAATATCCTGCACCAGCGGTGAACCGTCGAGGGTTTCGATGCGCAGCCCGCGCATTTCTAAAATCGTGCGTGTCATGCTTCATCTCCATGCGGCAGGCTGTTACGCTCCAGCAGCCAGTCGACCACCAGATTGACGCCAATCGTCAGCAGGGCAATCGCCGCCGCCGGATACAACGGCGCGAACTGACCAAAGTTAATCGCCTGCGCATTGTCGCGCACCATGCTGCCCCAGTCGGCATACGGCGGCTGAATGCCCAGACCTAAGAAGCTTAAGCCCGCGATAAACAGGAAGGTAAAGCAGAAACGCATACCAAACTCAGCCAGCAGTGGTGGCAGGGCGTTGGGCAGAATTTCTTTGAACAACACCCAGCGTAAACCTTCACCTCGCAGACGGGCTGCTTCGACGTATTCCTGACAGACAATCGCCTGCGCCACCAGCCTTGCCAGACGAAACACGCGTGTGGCATCGAGCAGGGCGATGGTCAGTACCAGCACCGGAATGGACGTACCCATAACGGACAGCACGATCAGCGCGAAAATCAGCACCGGAATCGACATCACGGTATCAACGATGCGTGAGAGCACCACATCGACCCATTTACCGTAAATCGCCGCCGTAAATCCGGTGACGATGCCGATGATAAATGAACTGAAAGTGATGGTCAGCGCGATAGCAATGGTGGTGCGCGCACCGAACAGAATGCGGGAAAGCATGTCGCGCCCGAGACTGTCAGTACCAAACGGCGTGGCGGCGGAAGGCAGCAGCCAGATATCGCCGACCTGTTCGGTTTCGCTGTGCGGAGCGAGCCATGGCGCAAAAATAGCCGCCAGCAGGTTCACTGCAATAATCACAATACCAATCCAGGCCGAGAGCGGGATGTTAATGAAATATCGGTTCATGAGTTCCCTCTTTTAGCGCGCATGGCGCAGGCGTGGATTGCACCAGATCGCCAGTAAGTCGGCGGTGGTGTTGAGGAAAATATAGGTGCCGCCAAACAGCAGACCGCAGGCCTGAACCACCGGCAGGTCGCGCTTGGTTACCGCGTCTACCATGTATTGCCCGATGCCCGGATAGACAAACACCACTTCCACCAGGATCACGCCGACAACCAGATACGCGAGGTTAAACGCCACCACGTTGATGATGGGCGCAAGGGCGTTTGGCAGGGCGTGAGAAACCACAATGCGCCAGCGGGGAATGCCCTTGAGCACGGCGCTTTCGATATACGGGCTGGCCATGACTGCCGTCACCGAGGCACGCGTCATGCGCAGCATGTGCGCCAGTACCACCAGCGTCAGGGTGAGCATCGGCAGGGTGCAGACGTAAAGACGGTCAATAAACGACGAACTGCTGTCGACCATCGCCAGACTGGGGAACCACGTCAGGCGGATGGCAAAGGCAATCACCAGAATGTAACCGACGAAAAACTCCGGCACCGAAATGCTGATAAGCGTCAGCGTATTTGCCAGCCGGTCAAAAACAGAACCGCGCCAGATAGCCGATGCGATACCCAGACCTACTGCCAGCGGAATGGCGATCACTGCCGCGTATCCGGCGAGGAACAACGTGTTTGCCAGACGCGGCAGCAGTTCGTCACTGATGGCGCGCCCGTTCGCCAGTGAATGCCCTAAGTCGCCGTGCATAATACCCGCCAGCCAGTGCAGGTAGCGCAGCACCGACGGTTCATCCAGCCCGAGTTGCAGGCGCAATGCGGCAACGGTTTCAGGCGTGGCGCTCTGGCCTAAAATGGCCGTTGCGACATCACCGGGCAGCATTTCCGTGCCGATAAAAATCAGCACAGAAACCAGCCACAGCGTGATAATGCCCAACAGAACCCGCTGTAAAATCCGTTTTTTCATCATGCCTCCAGCCAGACGCGCTCTGCCAGACGACCACCCATAAAGTTGAACATCGGGTGCGGCTTGATACCGCCGACTTTTTTGCTGGCCGCATCGAGATAATCGCCAAACAGCGGGATCATCGCGCCGCCGTTATCACGCACGATACTTTGCAGTTCGCCATAGATTTCCGCACGTTTGCCTTCATCAAGCAGTGAACGGGCCTGCAACAGCAGGGCATCAAACTTCTCATCTTTCCAGTGCGTGTCGTTCCATTTTGCGGTGGACTGATAAGCGGTGGAGAACATCTGGTCAGCCGTCGGACGTCCGCCCCAGTAACCCATGCTGAAAGGCGCTTTCATCCACACATCGTCCCAGTAGCTGTCGGCAGGCTGGCGCTTGATGTTGACCTGAATGCCGCCTTTCTGCGCCTGTCCCTGGAACAGGGCGGCAGCATCGAGCGCACCGGCAAAGGCGGCGTCAGAGGAAGACAGCTCGATCTTGAGATCGGCCAGACCGGCCTTTTTCAGATAGAACTGTGATTTATCCGGATCGTAAACGCGCTGTTCCAGACTGTGGTTGAAGAAGCGGTCGGTTTTGGGGATCGGATGATCGTTACCCAGCGAACCGTAGCCACGCAGAACGGTGTCGAGGATCTTCTGACGGTCGATACCGTGTTTAATCGCCATGCGCACGTCGTTGTTGTTGTACGGTGCGACGCTGCAATCCATCAGGAAGGTGAAGTGCTGGCCGCCGGAAGAACGCACAATGTTGAGCGCCGGGCTGCGTTTGAGGAAATCGACAGTTTTAAAATCGACGCGGTTAATCGCATGAACCTGACCGGAAATCAGGGCGTTGGTGCGTGCGGTCGGGTCATTGATGACCAGCACTTCTACGGCATCGACAAAGGCGCGGTCCGGTTTCCAGTAGTTCGGGTTGCGTTTGAACAGCGATCGCACGCCCGGTTCGTACTGATCAAAGACATAACCGCCGGTACCAATCGGGTGCGACCAGTCGGTAAAACCGTCCGGAACCACCACCAGATGGTAATCCGCCAGCAGATACGGCAGGTCGGCGTTACCGCTGTCAAGGGTAATGAGGATCTGGTTATCGCCCTGTTTAGTCAGGCCGGTAATCGGTGCCAGCTGGCTTTTGATGGCACTTTTTGATTTGTCGCCGCGATGCAGGTTGATGGAGTAGAGAATGTCCCCGGCATCGAGTTTTTTGCCGTTATGGAACGTCACGCCATCGCGAACGGTAAACACCCATTCGGCGGCACCCGGTTTGGCTTCCCAGGCGGAGAACAGTTCCGGTGTGGCTTTGTTATTTTCATCAATTTCCACCAGGCCGTTCATCAGCATATATGCCTGATTTAAGGGCACCCAGTCGCTGAATAATGTCGGGTCGAGCGTATCGCTGGTATTTCCCCCTGACATACCCAGTTTTAATACACCGCCTTTTTTCGGTTCCGCTGCGAAAGCAGAGAACGGTGAAAAACCTAAGGCACTGGTAATACCCACAGCGGAAGCGCTGGTAATAAAGCCGCGACGGCTAAGTTGTGCATCCTGCATTAATTTCGTCAAAGGGGAATTATTATCTTTCATTAATTATCTCCATAGTACGTGCTGGAATTTATAGGTGCAGGCGAAATACCCCGGGTGTGTCTAATTGGCGCAATGGATTGCCTTGATGATTTATATCAAAACCCCCTGTTGAACTTGCATGAGAATTTATCATGAGGGTATGCGAAAAATGCGCGGCAGAACACCCTGAAAAGCTTTATTTTTCTGAGCTATCAATGTCTGGAAAGGGAAGTGGCCGGTGGAAATGCATACGGTTGTCGGCTTAATTGGCGTGTTTTGCTACCTTCTGGCTTATGCGCTGGTTCAAATGCGCAGGCTAGCGGTTGATGCTAACAGTTACGCCTATCTTAATATAATCGGCGGTGTGTTTGGCCTGTATTCATTAAGCCATGATTTTAACCTTGCATCCTGTATTTCACAGTCATGCTGGCTGTTGTTTACATTAATTGGTATGAATTCTGCGAGAAAACGCAGATATCTGGAGAAAAATAAAATACCGCCGGCTGATATATAATTAACATATAAAATTATTATTATTTGGCTCCTCCCCCTGCGAAGGGGGAGGCTGGGAGGGGGGTTCACAAACTAAATCTTTGCCAAAGCAAACTTCAACTTACTTATTTGACCTGAATACCCCACCCCAGCCCTCCCCTTCGCAGGGGAGGGAGTTTATTAAGGCTGTTTCAGCCAGTTAATCACTTTATGCACGACAGGTTTCAGGAACCTGTCCTGAGGCGTCAGCATGTAGCATTTTCCGGCAGCAGCCAGTTTGCCGGGATGCGCCGCAACCAGCTGGCCGCTGTTAACGTAATCCTGCACCAGTCCTTCCCAGCCCAGCAAAACTCCATCTCCGAGCACCGCTGACTGCACCAGAAACGGATAGTTATTGGCGCGCCAGGTTCTGCGCGGCGTCACGAAACTCACATCCTGTGAGGCAAACCAGTCACGCCAGCCGGTCCATTCGCGCTGCGGGTCATCCTGTATAAGCAAGGTTTGTTCGAGTAAATCGGCGGCGCTGGCATCAGGCGGCAGGCGTTTGAGAAATTCCGGTGAACACATCGGATAGCATACTTCATCGAACAACGCCTGTACGTGATAACCGGGCGGCGGCTCGCGCAGATAGAAAATAGCCAGATCGAATTCTGATGACTTGAGGTCTGAAAAACTGTCGGAAATCTTCATGCGGATTTGCAGGTCCGGCAGAAGCTGGCGCAAAGACGAGAGACGGGATGAAAGCCACAGGCCACTCATGGCGCTGGTGCAGGCCAGCGTGACCTGCGGCAAACCGTTCCAGCCCATCACCTCAGCGGTGGATTGTGAAATATCCCCCAGCAGCTTTCGCACCTGCTGGGCATAGGTTTCCCCGCGCGGTGTCAGCGTGGTTTTGCGTTGCGCACGCTGGAAAAGCTTACAACCCAGCATTTCTTCCAGCTGGATAATCTGCCGGCTGATGGCGCTTTGGGTGAGATTTAGCTCATCCGCTGCTCTTGAAAAACTGCAATAACGCGCCACGCATTCAAATGCCACCAGCGTGTTGAGTGGCGGTAACGGTTCTATCTGCACGGTAAAGTCTCTCCGGATGGCGTTTAGCAGTTTTCCAGCATCTGTGAAATGGTCAGGCCAACCTGCTGAACGGCGCGCTCAGTTTTCGCCGTCAGCGTCTGGGCATAGTTGATGCGCAGACAATTGCGATATTTGCCTGAGGCAGAGAATATCGAACCGATGGCGATTTGCACTAAATGTTCTTCCAGCAGCCGGTTCAGGCGCTGGGTATCCACACGTTCGTCGAGTTCGATCCACAACAGAAATCCTCCCTGCGGACGGCTGACACGCGTGCCACATGGGAAATATTTCATCACCCAGTCGGTCATGGTGCACAGGTTGCGCTGGTACTGATTACGCATGCGGCGCATGTGTTGCAGATAATGCCCCTGTTTGATGAAATCCGCGATGGCGATTTGCGGCAACGTGGCTGATGCGCCGGTGGTGATGTATTTCATGTGCAGGGCGCGGTCATGATAACGGCCCGGCGCAATCCAGCCGACGCGCAAACCGGGCGCCAGCGTTTTGGAAAACGAACTGCACAGCAGCACGCGGCCATCTTCATCAAACGAGGTAATGGTTGCCGGGCGCGGATACTGATAGGCCAGTTCACCGTAAACATCGTCTTCAATAATCGCGATATCGTAGCGTTGCGCCAGACGCAACAGGCTTTTTTTACGGTCATCCGGCATGTTATAACCGAGCGGATTATTGCAGTTCGGCGTCAGCTGTATGGCTTTAATCGGCCACTGTTCCAGCGCCATCTCCAGTGCTTCCAGACTGATTCCGGTAACCGGATCGGTAGGGATTTCCAGCGCTTTCATGCCAAAGCCTTTCAGAGTCTGCATTGCGCCGTGAAAACTCGGGGAGTCCACCGCCACGATATCGCCGTGTTCACATACTGAACGGATGGCGATAGATAACGCTTCATGACAGCCGGTGGTGATCAGAATATTGGTGGCATCCATATGGCTGCCGCTGTCAATCATCAGACGGGCAATCTGTTCACGTAAATCTTCAGAGCCATAAATACTGTCGTAATGAAACGCGCTCAGATTCTGATGCTGTCCGGCGCGTCCCATCAGACGGCTGAGCGGTTTGAGCGTGGCGGCAGTGACATCCGGAGAGCCGCGGCCTAACTGAATCACACCGGGACGATGCGGGGAAGTGATCAGCTCCAGTACCTGATCCCACTGGGAAATATCCACCGGACGTTGCGTCGGGCGGCATACCGCAGGAAGAGCAGCCTGAATGCGGGCATCTTTCACGAAGTAACCCGATTTCGGGCGGGCTTCCACCAGCTGTTTTTCTTCCAGCACGCGATACGCCTGCTGAACTGTACTGACGCTGACGCCATGTTCACTGCTTAACACCCGCACTGAAGGCAGACGGATACCCGCCGGATACAGCCCTTGTTCAATGCGATCACTCAGGACATTTGCCAGATTTTCGTAACGATTCATTATCTTTTCCTCAACGCCTGCGCAAAGAAAGCAGTACAGATGAACACAATCTAACGCTGAATCTGTCATCAAATCCAGATCTGTATGGTTGAAATACAAAAAAACTGAATCTGTAATGTTTTTGCCCGTTGTTAGATCCTGATGTCAGGTCGTCAACGGGAGCAGAATATGAAAAATATCATTGAAGAACGGCAGTTTGCCGGATGTGAGACAAGGGTTTGTGCAGATATCGTGGTGCATGAAAGTGCAGTACAGATGCCTGTGAGAAAGGGCGGTTGGCTAAAACAGTTGTTTGCAGTGGTACATGGCTGGAATGAGCGCCGCGTCAGCCGCAAGATTTTGCATTCGCTGAGTGCGGATCAACTGAAGGATATCGGGCTGGCGAAATCGGATATCGACAGGGAGTATCCGAAAGCCATATGGCCGAACTGGCCGAAGTGATTTTGCTCCCTCCCCTGCGAAGGGGAGGGCCGGGGTGGGGTATTAAGGTCAAAAAAAATAAGCTGAAGTTTTCTCCAACTCTTTATTTTGTCTGTAAAACCCCCTCCCAACCTCCCCCTTCGCAGGGGGAGGAGCAGTCATGAGTTTTACTTCACCTGCATACCAGGCTGTGCGCCGGAATCCGGGCTGAGCAGGAAGATGTCTTTTCCGCCAGGGCCCGCCGCCATCACCATTCCTTCAGAGATGCCGAAGCGCATTTTACGTGGTGCAAGGTTGGCGACCATGATGGTCAGACGGCCTTCCAGTGCTTTCGGATCAGGATAGGCAGAACGGATACCGGAGAAAATCTGACGGGTTTCGCCGCCCAGATCCAGTTGCAGTCGCAGCAGTTTGTCTGACCCTTCCACGAAATCAGCGCTTTTAATCAGCGCGATACGCATATCCACTTTGGCAAAATCATCAAAAGTGATGGTTTCCTGAATCGGATCATCTGCCAGCGGACCTGTTGCCGGAGCTTTCGCAGCCGCAATATCTTCTTTCGACGCATCAACCATCGCAGTCACTTTATCCAGCTCAATACGGTTAAACAGCGCTTTGAACGGATTCAGCTGATGCGACAGCAGCGGTTGAGCAATAGCGTCCCAGTCCAGCGTGGTGTTCAGGAAGGCTTCAGTGCGCTCTGACAGCGAAGGCAGAACTGGTTTCAGGTAAGTCATCAGCACGCGGAACAGATTGATGCCCATTGAGCAGATGGCTTGCAGGTCAGCGTCGCGGCCTTCCTGTTTTGCAACTACCCACGGTGCCTGCTCATCGACATAGCGGTTGGCCAGGTCAGCCAGCGCCATGATTTCACGGATTGCGCGACCTGATTCACGGCTGTCATACGCCTGCGCGATGCTTTCAGCGGCATCGGTGAAGGTTTTGTACAGCGCTTCATCGGCCAGTTTGTCAGCCAGTTTGCCGTCAAAACGTTTGGCAATGAAACCGGCATTGCGTGACGCCAGGTTAACCACTTTGTTCACGATGTCTGCGTTAACGCGCTGCACGAAATCTTCCAGATTCAGGTCGATATCGTCGATGCGTGAAGACAGTTTTGCGGTGTAGTAGTAACGCAGGCAGTCGGCATCCAGATGATTCAGATAGGTGCTGGCCTTGATGAACGTGCCGCGCGATTTGGACATCTTCGCGCCATTCACGGTGACGTAACCGTGTACGAACAGGTTGGTTGGCTTGCGGAAACCGCTGCCTTCCAGCATCGCCGGCCAGAACAGACTGTGGAAATAAACGATGTCTTTACCGATGAAGTGATACAGCTCGGTAGTCGAATCTTTTTTCCAGAACTCGTCGAAATTCAGGTCGCTGCGACGGTCACACAGGTTTTTGAAAGAACCCATATAGCCGATTGGCGCGTCCAGCCAGACGTAGAAATATTTGCCCGGCGCATCAGGAATTTCAAAACCGAAGTACGGCGCATCGCGGGAGATATCCCACTGTTGCAGACCGTGTTCGAACCACTCCTGCATTTTGTTCGCCACTTGTTCCTGCAGCGCACCGGAGCGGGTCCACGCCTGCAACATTGCGCTGAATTCCGGCAAATCAAAGAAGTAATGCTCAGAATCACGCAGCACCGGCGTCGCACCGGAAACCACAGATTTCGGGTCGATCAGTTCAGTCGGGCTGTAGGTTGCGCCACACACTTCACAGTTATCGCCGTACTGATCTGGCGATTTACATTTCGGGCAGGTGCCTTTGACGAAACGGTCAGGCAGGAACATGCCTTTCTCCGGATCGTACAACTGAGAAATGGTGCGGTTTTTAATGAAGCCGTTTTCTTTCAGGCGACCATAAATCAGCTCGGACAGTTCACGGTTTTCGTCGCTGTGCGTGGAGTGATAGTTGTCGTAGCTGATACCGAAGCCGGCGAAATCTTTCTGATGCTCCTGGCTCATTTCGGCAATCATCTCTTCCGGCTTGATACCGAGCTGCTGCGCTTTCAGCATGATCGGGGTGCCGTGCGCATCGTCCGCACAGATGAAATGCACTTCATTGCCGCGCATTCGCTGGTAACGGACCCAGACGTCAGCCTGGATGTGCTCGAGCATGTGACCGAGATGGATGGATCCGTTGGCGTACGGAAGTGCACAGGTTACCAAAATTTTTTTCGCGACTTGAGCCATAGTAAGAGCTTGCTTTCTGTAGTTGAAATCAGGGGCATTGATGTTAACCGAAAGCGCCGCCCCGCGTAAACAAACGGGGGGATCTCCTTACGTGTGTTCTGTTATGCTTATGCATAGATAAATAGTCTGATAACCAGTTTTCAAGGAGCCGGGATGACATCTCAATCCCCACAGCAGACCACACCCGCAGGGCTGCGCGCACTAGTGACCGGCGTACTGGCCACCTTCCGCCATTCCACATTACAAAAAGATTTACCCGCGATAAAAGCATTGCATCACTGCGTGCTGATGGACGGTGTTTTACATATTGACCTGACGCTGCCGTTTGCCTGGAACAGCGGTTTCGATGTGCTGAAAGATGAAACCAGCGGAGAATTGCTGCGGGTCACCGGCGCTACGGCTATACAGTGGAACCTGCGTCACGATATCGCCACCATGAAACGCGCTAACGATCAGCCGGGTATTAAAGGTGTGCGCAATATTCTGGCTGTCAGCTCGGGTAAGGGCGGGGTTGGGAAATCGACGACTGCCGTGAATCTGGCGCTGGCACTGGCCGCTGAGGGCGGAAAAGTCGGTATTCTGGATGCCGATATTTACGGTCCGTCAGTCCCGAATATGTTGGGTACGGAAGAAGAGCGTCCGACATCACCGGATGGTGTGCACATGTCGCCGATTATGGCGCACGGACTGGCGACCAATTCCATTGGTTATCTGGTTACCGACGAAAACGCTATGGTGTGGCGCGGCCCGATGGCCAGTAAAGCGCTGATGCAGATGCTTTCCGATACGCTGTGGCCAGATCTCGATTATCTGGTGATCGACCTGCCGCCGGGCACTGGTGATATTCAGCTGACGCTGTCGCAGAATATTCCGGTCACAGGCGCGGTGGTGGTGACGACGCCGCAGGACATCGCGCTGCTGGATGCCATGAAAGGCATCGTCATGTTTGAGAAAGTGCATGTGCCGGTTCTGGGCATCGTCGAGAACATGAGTATGCACGTGTGCAGCAACTGCGGACATCACGAACCGATTTTCGGCACCGGTGGCGCGCAGCGTCTGGCCGAGAAGTATCGCTGTGAATTACTGGCGCAATTGCCGCTGCATATTTCACTGCGCGAAGATTTAGATCGTGGCGAGCCGACAGTCGTCTCTAATCCTGAAAGTGAATTCACTGCAATTTACCGCGAACTGGCGGCAAAAATTGCATCGCAATTGTTCTGGAGAGGTGACGCTATCCCGACAGAAATTGCTTTCAGAGCGGTTTAATCTCCCAACTCAGTGAATTATTGCCGGATGTCAGCGATTACACAGCCTTAACGCTGGCATCAGGCAGTGTCTTGTACTTATAATTGGCGCGTTCAAAGCACACGTCTGTGCTTGCCTTCCAACTTCCAAATCAGGTCTTTAATTTTATGTCTGACAAATTCCATCAGTGTGTCATCGTGGGTATCGCTGGCGCATCTGCTTCGGGAAAAAGCCTCATCGCCAGTACGTTATACCGTGAACTTCGTGATCAGGTTGGTGATGAGCACATCGGGGTTATCCCGGAAGATTGCTACTATAAAGACCAAAGCCACATGACCATGGAAGAGCGGGTCAAAACCAACTACGACCATCCAAGTGCGATGGATCACAATTTATTGTTCCAGCATTTACAAGCCATGAAGTCTGGTCAGGCGATTGAATTGCCGAGCTACAGCTTCATTGAGCACACTCGTCTGCCTGAGACGGTGACACTAAAACCGAAGAAAGTGATCATTCTGGAAGGGATCCTTCTCCTGACCGATGCGCGTTTGCGTGACGAAATGAATTTCTCCATCTTCGTTGATACCCCGCTGGATATCTGTCTGATGCGCCGCATGAAACGTGACGTCAACGAACGTGGCCGCTCTATGGATTCTGTGATGGCGCAATATCAGAAGACCGTACGCCCGATGTTCCTGCAATTTATCGAACCCTCAAAACAATACGCAGACATCATTGTGCCGCGCGGCGGCAAAAACCGGATTGCGATTGATATTCTCAAGGCGAAAATCAGTCAGTTCTTCAATTAATCGCCGACCATCTGCAGAAAACATACCGGAGATACGATGAGACTTTGCGACCGAGATATAGAAGCCTGGCTCGACAGCGGCAAATTAGGCATTTCACCCCGTCCGCCGGTTGAACGAATTAACGGTGCGACCGTAGATGTGCGTCTGGGTAACGGCTTCCGCGTTTTCCTCGGCCATAACGCGGGTTATATCGACCTGAGTGGCCCGAAAGACGAAGTCAGCGCCGCACTGGATAAAGTGATGAGCGATGAAATTGTATTGCCGGAAGGCGAAGCATTCTTCCTGCATCCTGGCGAACTGGCGCTGGCGGTTACTTATGAGTCGGTCACCATTCCTGACGATCTGGTCGGCTGGCTGGACGGGCGCTCTTCACTGGCGCGTCTAGGGCTGATGGTACACGTAACCGCACATCGTATTGATCCGGGCTGGAAAGGGCGGATTGTTCTCGAGTTCTATAATTCAGGTAAGCTCCCGCTGGCGCTTCGCCCTGGAATGCTGATCGGTGCGCTGAGCTTTGAACCGTTATCCGGTTCTGCTGCACGTCCTTATAACAGCCGTCAGGATGCGAAATACCGCGACCAGCAAAGCGCAATTGCCAGTCGTATTGATGAAGACTGATTCAGTTTTTTATCCGTATAACGGATAAAAACGTGAGGAAGGCATGAGAAGACTACTGACAACACTGGTGATTTTACTGGTGGTTATCATTGCCGGCATGACTTCGCTGGTGTTTCTGATCAACCCGAATGATTTCCGCCAGTACATGGTGGAACGGGTTGAGGTGAAAAGCGGATATCAGCTGGCCATCAACGGATCGCTGCGCTGGCACGTCTGGCCACAGCTGAGCATTATTGCCGGTCAGACGTCGCTTACCGCGCCGGGGGCTAAGGAACCGGTTGTCAGTGCTGAAAACATGCGGCTGGACGTTAAACTCTGGCCTCTTATTTCTCATCAGCTGGCGGTGAAACAGGTACTGCTGAAAAACGCAGTAATACGTCTGACGCCTGAAACTGAAGAGAATCAGCCCGATGCACCTGTTGCGCCTTCAATGCCAACGCCTGTCGCTCCCGGAGCTTCTGAACTTGAAGCTGGCTGGAAGTTTGATATCGACAAAATCACCATTGCAGACAGTCTGCTTATCTGGCAGCGTGGCGATGACGATCAGATAAATGTTCGTGATATCAACATGGAAATTGATAAAAACGACAACCGTCAGGCCACCATTCAGCTTTCAAGCCGCATAAACCGCAATCAGCGTGACCTTGCATTCACCATGAATGCAAACGTCGATATGCAGCATTATCCGCAGGCTTTTTCGGCTAAGATCAGTAAATTCACTTATCAGCTGAGTGGCGCTGACATCCCTGTGAAAGGTGTTCAGGGTAATGGTTCGATGCAGGCCAGTTATCAGCGCGATAGTGACTCACTGGAACTCACCCAGCTGGCGTTAACGGCGAATGATAATCAGATTTCAGGGACTGCTTCTGCCACGATGGGTGGCGATATCGGCAACTATCAGCTCAATTTAAACGCTGACAAACTCGATCTGGATGCGCTTTCCGGCTGGCAGCCTAAAACTGCTGAGCAGGCGGCTCAGAGCACCCAGTCAATCACCTCCGCGCCGGTCATTGCGCGTGATGTCGATGAGCAGCCGAACGGCCTGAGCATTTTGCGGAATTTCAATGCGAATCTGGCACTGAAAGTAGCGGATTTAACCTATCGCGGGATGAAGATTCAAAATCTGGCACTGAATGCCAATAACCGGCTGGGTAAAGTTGCGCTGCCGACGTTCAGTGGCAATCTCGGATCGGGAAGCTTTTCCCTGCCGGGTGATATGGATGTAACCGGCAAAAGTATTAAGGTTCACATGACGCCGGATGTGAATAATATTGAGCTGGCTGATCTGCTGACTGCTTACGGATTGCCGAAAGCGCTGACCGGCAGCTTCTCTATGAAAGGGGACGTGAACGGAAAGGGGCTCTCGGCAGAAGATTTTGCACGTAACTGGCAGGGTAATGCTGAACTTGCTATGACCAATGCGCACCTGAACGGACTTAATATTCAACAGCTTATCCAGCAGGCAATCAGCCGTAATACCAGCAGCGTTCAGGGGCTTGATAAGTATGAGCATTACAGCCAGATTGATACACTGAAAGCGCAGGGGCAGCTGAAAAACGGCACCCTGAAACTGAACGATCTGGAAGGCCAGTCGCCAATGGTTTACGCAAAAGGTGATGGCTCTGTTGATCTCGCCGGCGAAAAGGTAGACATGAATCTGTTGATCCGCGTTACCGGTGGCTGGAAAGGCGACAGCAATCTGATTAACACCCTTAAAACCACGGATATCCCGTTGCGAGTGTACGGGCCGTGGGCGCAACTGGGTTATCAGCTTCAGGTCGATCAGATACTGCGCCGGACGGTGGAACAGAGTGCCCGTAGAGCCATTCAGAACTGGGTGGATAAACGCAAAGACAGCAATGAAAAAGACGATGTGCAGAAGTTATTAAATAAATAATCTTTCTGTACCTCAATTTGTACGACTCAGTAAAAAGGGACGCCTCATCAGCGTCCCTTTTTTGTTTTAATGCCCAGCTCTACGGCAGGTCACACTTCGTAATCATCATCCATGTCGGTTTTGAGCGGCGTAATTCTCACTTTCAGAATACGGTGACTGCTGACCTCAAGCGGTTCAAACAGATAGTTATCGATGTGGATTTGCGCGCCGACCTGAGGGATGCTCTGAGTATGCTCCATCAGTAATCCTGCCAGCGTGTGATATTCGCGTTTTTCATCAACCGGCAGGGCGATGTACATCACCAGATCTTCCAGCGGCATATAGCCGTTGGCAATCCATGTGCCGTCTTCCTGTTGCGAAATATCGTGGCGCGCATCCGGCGTTTCATCAGATTCAGGCAGATTACCGGCGATTGTTTCCATCACGTCAGTCAGGGTCACAATGCCTTCAACTGAACCGAACTCATCGACGACAAATGCAAAGTGAGTTTTGGCCAGGCGGAACTGCTCAAGCGCCATCAGCAGGGAAAGCTGCTCAGGGAAAATCAGCGGCTGGCGGATAAGTGCCTTAAGATCTAACTCATTTTGCAGGAGTTGTTGTTTCAGCAAGTCGACAACATGCACCACGCCCAGCGGTTCATCGGTAGAGCTGTCTTCGGTCACCAGAATTCGCGTGTGCTGGTTTTCCGCTATTTGCTGCTTAAGCAAATCAACCGGGTCATTGAGTTCAAGATTATCGACGTCGTGGCGGGAAGTCATCACGCTGCTGACGGTACGCTGCCCGAGGCCCAGAACGCGCTCAATCATATGGCGTTCCTGCTGATTGAAGATGGCATCCTCTTCGCCTGCACTGTCAGCAATCATATTTGAGGAATGCGTATCAAGTTCGGCTTCTTCATGTTTGCCACGAAGTACGCGTAAAACGGTTTCAGCAGTACGCTCACGCAGAGAGCGACGTGATGACAAAAAGCGTTTGCGGTTAAACTGCGCCAGCTGATTCAGGCCTTCGATAATGACCGAGAAACCGATTGCCGCATACAGATAGCCTTTCGGGATCGCATAGCCAAAGCCTTCAGCTACCAGGCTAAACCCAATCATCAGCAGGAAACTCAGACACAAGATAACAATAGTCGGGTGCGCATTGACGAAACGGGTCAGTGGCTTACTCGCCAGCAGCATCAGCCCGATTGCTATACATACAGCAGCCATCATGACGGCCAGATGGTCAACCATACCGACAGCGGTAATCACCGAGTCGAGGGAAAATACCGCATCCAGCACCACAATCTGTGCGACAACAGGCCAGAATTTAGCCCCGCGTTGCTGCTGGCTTTGCTCCTCATCCTTACCCTCGAGGCGTTCATTCAATTCCATCGTTGCCTTAAACAACAGGAATATGCCGCCGACGAGCATAATCATGTCACGCGCACTGAACGGGTGACCCAGCACCGTAATGAGCGGGCGGGTGAGTGTCGATAACCATGAGATTGAAGCAAGGAGCAGCAAACGCATGACGAGCGCCAGCATCAGCCCTGTGACGCGGGCTTTATCACGCTGGCTGCGCGGAAGTTTCTCCGCCAGAATGGCAATAAAGATGAGATTGTCTATCCCCAGAACAATTTCAAGAATAACCAGGGTAGCCAGCCCGGCCCAAATCGACGGATCGGCGATCCATTCCATATAGCGTTTTTCACCTTTAGTTACGCGGCGTTTGCCGCACGTAGAATAATGGGCGTCAGGGCATGAAATTTCAAATCTAAAACAGTGGGCTAGGCAAAACCATTCAACAGAGCAGGGGAGGTCCGGGGCAACGCTCAATGGACAGACGCTGATGTTTTCGAAAGCAGCAATTTATGATTATAAAATCACCGAATAGGTTTAACATTCCTAAAATTAGGTCTTTACCTTACCGTTTCGTGCGGCTTACTGGTATCGTAATCAAATACAGAGAATCGTGCTGGCGTCCTAAAGTCAGCAGTATTGCCTCCCTAAAGTAAATGGCAGGGACTATACTCAGGGAAGAAATGGCGTTGCGGAAAAAAATTTGTATTTACAATTTCAGTCCGGTGAATTCCCTGACATGTTTGAATTCTAACTGACTGGATTTACACACTAATAGGTTTCAAGGAGTATCCTTTACAATGTTAAAAGCTGTTATCCCTGTTGCCGGTCTGGGCACACGTATGTTGCCAGCGACGAAGGCCATTCCAAAAGAAATGCTGCCTATCGTCGATAAGCCTTTGATCCAGTACATCGTTAATGAGTGTGCTGCAGCGGGCATCAAAGAAATCATTCTGGTCACGCATTCTTCTAAAAACGCGATCGAAAACCACTTCGACACGTCATTCGAACTGGAAAGCATGCTGGAATCTCGTGTTAAGCGCCAGTTGCTGGAAGAAGTGCAGTCTATCTGCCCGAAGGGCGTGACAATCATGAACGTGCGTCAGGGTCAGTCAAAAGGTCTCGGCCACGCTGTTCTGTGTGCAAAACCTCTGATTGGCAATTCGCCATTCGCGGTTATTCTGCCTGACGTTCTGATGGACGATTCCACCAGCGATCTGCGTAAAGACAACCTTGCTGCGATGCTTCGCCGCTTCCAGGAAACTGGCAACAGCCAGGTCATGGTTGAAGAAGTGCCGGAGAAAGACGTTTCTAAATACGGTATCGTTAACTGTAACGGTGTGGAAGTTGAGCCGGGCGAAAGCGCGCCAATGACGGCTATCGTTGAGAAACCAGAGCTTAAAGATGCGCCATCAAACCTCGCGGTTGTCGGCCGTTATGTGCTTTCCGAAGCCATCTGGCCACTGCTGGCAGTGACGCCATATGGTGCCGGTAACGAAATCCAGCTGACTGATGCCATCGCGATGCTGATGAAAAAGCAAACCGTAGAAGCCTTCTCCATGACCGGCCGTTCACACGACTGTGGCGATAAACTTGGTTATATGAAAGCTTTCGTAGAGTATGGTATTCGCCATAACTCACAGGGTGAAGCGTTTAAGGCGTGGCTGAAAGAGTTTGCTGAAGAGTAATTCTGCAACCAGTTCAACAAAAAAAAGCACCAGCTATGGTGCTTTTTTATTGAGTTAAAATAGATGCTTACATATTCAGCAGTTATCTGGAAACACATGCCCAGCATGGTTAGATTGCCAAATGAAGCCATCAACGTCTTGTCCCGAAAATTCTACAATGAAAAGAGAAGGGTTAACTGCCAGGCACAGTAATAATGATCATTGCACTTTAAATGATTATTAAATACTGGTTGTTATCTAATCATTCAAGGGGATTGATCAGAATTTTACCTGTAAAATTTTAGGATTAATGCTGCGTTGTCATACACATTGCGCTAGGCTATATAACTCAAGTTTGAACACTGTTTTACAAATTAATATTGATAGATTTAACAGGGTTAACTTTAATCAATTTTCCGATTAAGAAAGCGCCCATATGATTGGAGAATTGACTCACTGAGGTGTGTCGTTGAGTCAGGGCTCTAATCAAAATGTCGAGTTGGTATAACCGATTTACAAACAGGGTTGGTTGTTTTTTAGCCTGCTCGCCAGTGTAAGAGTATTTTTAGAGTTTTTCGGATTATGCAATCTTGTGGCACACCCAGAATAGGGTAAGAATTATGCCAGTTAGAACGGGCAGAAGTACTGAAACCCGGGGAATGGCATAAGGTGAGGAAGCCTTCACTGGTCGGTAATGAGGTAAGTGTATTGGTAGCTTTTGAGCCAGGGGCGGTAGCGTGGTTGTTTGTCACTGAGAGGTTCAGATGTGGATGAGAGAGGCTAGAAGTTGTGACGGATATCACATATGACATTCAGTAGACTCAGCTTTCACTCAATATTTGCTCACTTGAATTGCTCTTAAAAGTTATTTTTAAAACGGCCATCAATAACAGTCAGGGATATATAAAATTAAAATGAAACACTTCTCAAAGGAAATGAAGTACGACCGTTGAAAAGTGTGCAGGTTAATTGTAGGAAAATTAACATGACACTTGCGAAATGAATTAGCAGTCTTTATATCAATTTATAGAACATGGTGCGGTCATGCAAGAATATATTATAATATTTTTCAGTGCTTTAGCTTCGTTATTTATTGCACGTAAAGTTGCGCGACGGGTGGGTTTGGTTGATAAACCAAATGCAAGGAAACACCATAATGGCCATATCCCATTGGTGGGTGGTGTATCTATCTATATTTCTATTTGGGTAATATATTTTTTACAACCTTTATGGTTTCCTGACTTCTATTATTACATTACATCAGTAAGTTTACTGCTTTTTGTCGGTGTGTTAGATGACAGATATGATCTGCCAGTAACTCCTCGTATAGTTCTCCAGGCATTTGTAGCTATAGTCATGATGTTCAGCGGGCTGCACCTGGCATCATTAGGTGATATATTTCTGGGGTATCCAATTGGTTTAGGTGTGCTGGGATATGTAATCACAATTTTTGCAGTAATGTGTGCGATTAATGCTTTCAATATGGTCGACGGAATTGATGGCTTATTAGGCGCTTTATCTTGCGTCAGTTTTGCATCTTTAGGAATAGCATTCAGTTTACACGACAAAAACGAACTTGCTCAATGGTGTTATTGCTTAACGATCGCCTGTGTTCCTTATATTCTTCTTAACCTTGGAATTCCATGGGGGCGGAAATTCAAGGTGTTCATGGGGGATGCTGGCAGTACCTTAATTGGGTTTACGGTAATCTGGTTAATTATTCTGGCAACACAAGGTGCATCAGCGATATTACATCCGGTAACAGCATTATGGATTATTGCCGTGCCATTGATGGATATGGTACGAGTCATGGTTTCGAGAGTCCGTAGAGGTGATAGTCCTTTTAAACCTGATCGCGAACATTTGCATCACATTTTATTAAAATATGGATTCAAACATTCCACTGCTTTGATGATTGTATTGGCGATAGCAATTTCATTTTCTATTGTTGGGATTGTTGCAGATATGAATAACTACAATCAGCTAGCAGTTCTGGTTTTGTTTGTTTTATGTTTTGGTTCATTTGTATTATTCATAAATAATTTAGCTAAACAGGGTTCGCTAAAAGAGAATAAGAGTTAAAACAAACTCAACTTTTAGTAAATTGAGGATTTAGTGTGTAATGAGAGATTTAAGATGAAAATTCTGATTACTGGTGGTGCCGGTTTCATAGGCTCCGCGGTCGTTCGTCATATAATTGAGAACACAAAAGATAGTGTGATTAACGTTGATAAGCTGACTTATGCAGGCAATCTGGAGTCAGTCGAAATGGTATCTCACAGTGATCGTTATGCTTTCGTTCAGGCAGATATTTGTGATGGGTTGGCTCTTGAGAAGATTTTTACAATGCATCAGCCTGACGCTGTTATGCATCTTGCGGCAGAGAGCCATGTAGATCGCTCAATTACCGGACCCGCTGAATTTATTGAAACCAATATTGTTGGCACTTATACATTACTTGAAGCAACCCGCGCATATTGGTCCCTGCTGAGTCAAAAAAGAAAAGACGCTTTTCGTTTTCATCATATTTCCACTGATGAAGTGTATGGAGATTTACCTCATCCCGATGAGTGGGCAAGCCAGGAAAGGCTACCTCTTTTCACTGAAAAGACGCCGTATGCCCCCAGCAGTCCATATTCATCATCGAAAGCTTCGAGTGACCACCTGGTACGCGCATGGCAACGAACATACGGTTTACCTTGTATTGTGACAAATTGCTCCAACAACTATGGCCCTTACCATTTTCCAGAAAAACTTATCCCATTAGTTATACTTAATGCACTTGAAGGCAAAAATTTGCCTATTTATGGTAAAGGTGATCAGATTAGAGACTGGTTATATGTAGAAGATCATGCGCGTGCACTTTATACCGTTGTGACCTTAGGTAAAGTTGGAGAAACATATAATATCGGTGGTCATAATGAAAAACAAAATCTCGACGTTGTATTAACTATTTGTGATCTACTGGATGAATTGGTACCTGCCCCTAAATCCTATCGGGATCTTATTACTTATGTCAGCGATCGACCAGGGCATGACAGGCGTTATGCGATAGATGCAAGTAAGATAGAAAAAGAACTCGGGTGGGCACCTGAAGAAAGTTTTGAAAGTGGTTTGCGTAAAACTGTTAACTGGTTCATGCAAAATCAAATATGGTGTCAGCGTGTGCAAGACGGTAGCTACAAACGTGAGCGATTAGGGTTGAAATAATTATATGAAAGGTATCATTTTAGCAGGTGGATCCGGAACTCGTTTATATCCAATAACGATGGCAGTATCAAAACAGTTACTTCCTATTTATGATAAACCGATGATCTATTATCCACTTTCAGTTTTAATGTTAGCGGGAATACGAGAAATTCTTATCATTACCACCCCAGAGGACCTTACAGGTTTTAAGAGGCTCCTTGGAGACGGTGGTGCTTATGGCGTTGAGATAAGTTATGCGGTTCAACCTAGTCCAGATGGATTAGCTCAAGCATTTATCATAGGTGAAAAGTTTATTGGTGAAGATTCAGTCTGTCTGGTACTTGGCGACAATATTTTCTTCGGGCAAGGATTTAGTGCAAAATTAAGAACTGTTGTAAAAAATAATTCAGGTGCAACAATTTTCGGTTATCAAGTATTCGATCCAGAAAGATTTGGAGTCGTCGAGTTTGATGAAAACCAAAATGCAATTTCTCTTGAAGAAAAACCCGAAAGGCCAAAGTCAAACTGGGCAGTTACTGGTTTGTACTTTTATGATAACAAAGTCGTCGAAATTGCAAAAAAAATAAAACCGTCTGCGCGAGGGGAGTTAGAGATCACCTCAATAAATGATGAGTACCTTAAGCAAGGCTCACTAAAAGTTGAGCTTTTAGGTCGTGGGTTCGCATGGCTTGATACGGGAACTCATGACAGTTTGATTGAAGCAGGAAGTTTTGTCGAAACTGTTCAAAAAAGGCAGGGGATGATGGTAGCCTGCCCAGAAGAGATAGCTTGGCGTAATAAGTGGTTGAGCGATGATGATTTGTATCAACGAGGCTTAATGCTGGAGAAAAATCATTATGGACAATATCTTATAAAACTAATGAGTAATCACTTATGAAGATAGAGTTAATTCCATTACAAATACATGGTGACCAAAGAGGTTCCCTTGTCTCTCTTGAAACAACCAAAAACATCCCCTTCGAAATTAAAAGAGTTTATTACCTCTTTGATACAAAAGCCGATGTTACAAGAGGCTATCATGCGCATAGAGAACTCAAACAAGTTGCTATAGCGATAAGAGGGTCCTGCAGGTTTGCTCTTGATGATGGCAATGAACGTATCAATATATTGCTAGATAATCCATCACAAGGCCTTTTGATCGAGTCTTTCATATGGCGGGAAATGAGCGATTTTTCAGATGACTGTGTGCTAATGGTATTAGCAGATAAAGAATATGATGAAAATGACTATGTCAGGGATTATGAGCAGTTTTCAGAAATGGCAAAATAATGAAAATCCATAAACTTAGTGATGTTCAAACCTCTCAAATAGGCGATGGTACGACTATATGGCAATTTGTCGTGGTCTTGAAAGGTGCGAAAATAGGACGTAATTGTAACATTTGCGCCAATAGTCTTATTGAAAATAATGTCATTATTGGTGATAACGTTACAATTAAATCCGGGGTTTATATCTGGGATGGCACGGTAATCGAAGATAACGTTTTTATTGGGCCATGTGTTGCTTTAACTAATGATAAATATCCACGTTCAAAAGTCTATCCTGATGAATTCGCGAATATAACAATAAAAAAGAACGCTTCTATAGGTGCCAACGCAACAATCCTTCCAGGAATCACCATTGGTGAAAACAGTATGGTTGGAGCTGGTTCCGTCGTTACTAAAGATGTCCCAGCTAACGTAATTGTAGCGGGAAATCCAGCAAAACTAATTAAAAAAGTGGGATCATAATGATTAATTTTCTCGACATAAAAAAAATAAATGAACGTTATAAAAGTGAACTTATAGAAGCTGCAGAGCGAGTCATTAATTCCGGTTGGTATATATCTGGAAAAGAACTTGAAGCCTTTGAACATGATTTTGCAAGGTATTGCGGTGTAAAATATGCGATTGGTGTAGCTAATGGACTTGATGCTCTTACGTTAGTTCTTAAGGCGTGGAAAATAATGGGACTTATTAGTGACGGGGATGAAGTGATTGTCCCCGCTAATACTTATATTGCATCCGTGCTGGCTATTTCCGAAACAGGTTTGAAGCCTGTGCTTGTTGAGCCGGATGAGCATACTTTTAATATTAGTATAGATTCAATCATAAAAAATTATACAGAGAAAACTAAGGTAATTTTACCTGTGCATCTTTATGGACAAATCTCTCCTATGGAAGAGATCATGTCTTTTGCCCATGAGAAAAAATTACTTGTTCTTGAAGATTCTGCACAATCACATGGCGCATCAATAGGTGGTAAAAAAGCGGGTAGTTGGGGAGATGCCTCAGGTTTTAGTTTTTATCCGGGCAAAAATTTAGGTGCTCTCGGGGATGCTGGGGCGGTCACAACGAATAGTGACGAATTGAATAGAGTTCTTCGGTCATTGCGAAATTATGGTTCGGAAGAGAAATATAAAAATGATTATATAGGTGTTAATAGTCGATTAGATGAAATACAAGCAGCATTTCTTTGTGTAAAGTTAAAGTATTTAGATGCTGACACCAAGATTCGTAAACAAATTGCCCATAAATATCTTTCAGAAATTAAAAATCCAAATATCACGTTACCTATCATACGTAACCAAGAATTACATGTTTGGCATCTTTTCGTCGTTCGGTGTGATGATAGAGTTGAATTACAAAAGTATTTAAATGATAACGGAATTCAGACATTAATTCATTATCCGACACCGCCTCACAAACAAAAAGCTTACCAAAACTTCAACGGGTTACAGCTTCCTATCACTGAAAAAATCCACCAACAAGTTTTGTCGATTCCTTTGGATCCAACTTTGAGTGATGGTGACATAGAAAAAGTAATAACTGTTATCAATGGATGGAAAATTTGAATTTTGCTAAAGTTACGATTCTTAGCGGCATACTAACATGTTTTAGGTTGGTATGCGGGTTGCTAATTTCGAAAGTCGTTGCTATATATACCGGCCCAGCGGGTATCGCTAATTTGGGGCAACTGCAGAACTTCGTCTCGTTTATTAATGGTTTTATCTCTAATCAAGTTTCACAGGGAGTCACCCGCTACTCATCAGAGCACAAAAACAATTATGAAGATGCTAAGCAATTTTGGAGAGCCGCTATTAAACTCTCTTTCATTGCATGTTGTTTCATCGCTATTTTAGGTTTGATGTTTTCACAAAAGTTGTCTGGCTATCTATTTCATGATAGTAATTATTATTGGTTGATTATTGTCGCGTTATCTGTGTTGCCACTTAATATAGCTAACAGTATTTTTTTAGGGGTTTTGAATGGGTTAGGGGAATACAATAAATTCTTCATTGCTAATATATTGGCTATCTTGTCATCAGTGATATCAATGACAGGGTTGGTATATTTTTTTGGACTAAAAGGTGCGTTAATATCAGCTGCTTTAAATAATGCAATTGCAGGAGCCTGGCTAATTGCGATTATCTTGAAGAGACCTTGGTTTAAGTGGCGGTACTGGGTTGGTCAGACTCCCAAACATCACCTAAAAGAAATGAGAAATTATTTCTATATGGGTGTAATAGGTGCATTGACTGGTCCTATTTCACTTATTGCCGTTAGGACAATTTTAACCAACAATTTCTCTATTGATGATGCTGGATACTGGCAAGCTGTTTCTAAAATATCAGAAGCCTACTTGGCCATATTGACTACTGCAATGACGGTATATTACTTTCCTAAAACTGCTGCTGCAAAGAGCGTTAGCGAACATCTTAGTATTTTAAAAACAGGTGCTGCCGTTGTTGTTCCATTGGCTTTGCTAATGGCTTTTGCTATTTTTGGATTAAAAGATTTTATAATAAGCATCTTGTTTACAAAAGACTTTCATGAGGCCCGTAGACTATTTTTCTTTCAAAATATGGGGGATTTCGTAAGAATTTGTAGTTGGTTATTTGCTACTATATTGCTAGCGAAAGGGTACTTCAAAATAAACGCAGCATTGGAGATTTCTTTTTCTATAACCTACCCGTTACTAGTAAAAGTCCTGACATTATATTGGGGGCTTGAAGGTGTAAGCCTCGCTTATTTTATAACCTATGCAATTTATCTTGTTGCGGTGATGCTGATATATATGTGGCATTTAAATAAAAAGGTTTTATGTTGAAATGATTGAGGAATATAAAAAGCTGACAGTCATTGTCCCAGTTTACAATGAAGAAAAGAATATTTATAAATTGTTAAACAACCTCAATCAGCAGAGCATTAAAGATTTTGAGGTTATAGTTGTAGATGATGGTTCAACAGATAAAACAGTCGAGATTTTAGAGGCATATATATCTGATTCCTTCCGCCTCCGTTTAATAAAACAATGCAACATGGGGGCTGCTAAAGCACGAGAAAATGCTATAAAGGATGCAAAGGGGGACTATGTTGCGCTTGTGGATTGCGATGATTTATTGGCGAGTGATTCTCTTGAAAAAACCATGAGCTTTCTAATAAAAAATAATTTGAACATCTCTCTTTTTAATCTACATTATGTGAATAATGGTAACCTGACTTCAGACCAAGTTTTCCAATATTATACAAATAAAGACATCATATCTGGTTATGAGGCATTTGCGAATTGCATATCCTATTGGGGGGTTCATGCTTTTGGTATTTATGAAAAAAAAATATTCATTAAAGCCTATGATGAATATAATTCCCTTAATCAAGAATCAGTGAACTACTTGAATAATGATGAAGTCATTTCCAGAATCTGCTTTTCACTTTCTCAGCGTGTTGGGATGTCTAATGGAAACTATTATTTTATCAACAATCCAGAATCAACAACACGTAGAGTAAATAAAAACTATTACCGGGTCATTCACAACGCATTTTATTTACTTCAATATATTAAAACGTGTGATGAACGAACAAATAATGATCTTATAGTTCATGAGACTTATAAATTAATCGTGAGTACTGTCTGGGGTGTTTTTGTTCGTTTTAAAAAATGGAAAAAAGAATTGGATGCAAGCGAACGCAGTATGTGGCAGGATTTGATAAAAAACTCTGCTAAAAACATTTTATCTCTTGAAAAGAAAAATCATTTTAGGCTTACAGTTAAGTCTAGATTGCAACTATTATTAATTAGATATTTCTCATGAATAATTACAAACCATTAATAAGTATTCTCATCGCTTCATATAATGCAGCAGATTATATTGAGGAAACATTAAATAGTTGTGTCAATCAAACATATAAAAATATTGAGATTATTATTTCAGATGATCATTCAACTGATGATTCATTGGAAAAAATACATAAATGGAAATCAAGCAATGATATCGTTCGTCCTGACATACGTTGTGTAATTATAGCTAGTAGCGTAAATAACGGAATAACTGTCAATTTTGATAATGCATTGCAGCAGGCAAAAGGAGATTGGATCAAGTGTTTAGGTTCCGATGATATCTTGACACCATTTGCACTAGAGAAGTTTGTTGAGAATATCTCCAAAAATCAAAAATACTTAGATACTGGCGCTGTTTTTACATCTTTCGAAACGTTTGGTAAGACTGTCTCTAAGTCAAGTATTTATCCGTTAGCCTGGACAAAAATGGTTATAAATAGTAAATCATCCTACTTAAAGAAACAATTTGCAATGATCCATTTTAATAATGTTGCGCCAGGTGCTTTTATTAATAAGCGTTTTATAGATTGTTTTGATACAAGTTATAAAATGCTAGAAGATCTTCCATTTTGGCTTAAGCTTATTGAGCAAGGTGCAGGAACTTTACTTTTTAATTTCACGTCAGTAAAGTATAGAATTCATAATCAACAAATTACCTCAAATACTAACCACAAACTCAACAATATATTGCTGGCGGATTTAAATAAAGTAAATGATTTTAGGCGAGCTAATCATTACTATCTGGCATTTTTGCACCATAAGTTTAATTTATATTGTTCGTCTAAACGTAGTATCTATTACAAATATCTCAAGATCATCAATCCCATTAACCTTGCAATACGGCTTTTTGAAACTATAAAGAAATAATATGTTTATATTAATGCTCTGTTGTCCATTATTATTCTTGTCTCTAATATGGCATAAGTTGACTTTAAATTCACGCTCAATTATGAGAGTGATCTTTTTATTCTCTTTTTCAATCTATTTTACAAGTTTCTATTTGAATGGTGCAGATTGGAGTGTTTACTTTCTTAAGTTTTTAGGCGATGACAATCCTTATTTGTCTTTCGAAGCTGGGTTTGTGATTTACTTTAAACTCTTACTGCTGATTTCTTTCGGTCAGTTCGGGACTGCAATATTTTTATTTTACCTGATTACATTTGGAATGCTGATATCGATTGTCAAAAAATACAAAGTCAACGATGCTCTATTCTTTTTAAGTGTTTTCATGATATTTGGTTATACACTCATCTTAGAGCAACTGCGCCAATTCATGGCATGCGTAATAATCCTATACGCATTTTTGAAGTATCGGGAGGGAAATCCTCTTAAGACAACACTTTTTTGGATAATTTTAGCTTCATTTTTCCATATATCTTCGTTGATTGTTTTACCTACGTTATTTTTTCTTTCAATTCGTAGTATCAGCCTGTTTGTTATTTTTGTTATATCCTCAGTAACTGCATTTGTTGTATTACTTTTCGCAGGTTATGCTCTGATTGATTTATTGGGAAACTATAGTTTCGCGTTTAGGAAAGTTTCATTCTATTTGCAGCAGACACCTATAAGTTTAACCTTCGGGTGGCTTAATATACTTGATTTCATATTCGTATCTTTCTACTCGCTTTATCGAAAAAATATCGATAACAATTCACACATAGCTTATTATGCACGTATTGTCTTCATCGGTGCGGTTATACATATGTTTAGCGGGTCAGTTACATTTCTTGCAAGATTAGGATTCTTCTATTATTTCATTGCTGCTTGTCTTTTTTCTCTTTCTCCGAACATTCATGAAAAAAGATTGCTCGCCATACGTTCGTATCGCTCATTAATGATTTGTGTCTATTTCAGCATTGTTCTAGTGTTTAATTTTGTATCTTATTTTAGAAATCCAGTATCACCTGTAGGGTTTTACAACTTAAATTTCAACCTGGAAACCCTATTTGATAATAAATTAGCCGAAACTCTGGCTAAGAAAAAATTTCAGGACGCAATTGATAATCTCTCTGTTGAAAATAAATAACTATAATAACTAAAGTTATCGCTAATTTAATTATTTTTATTTCTAGGTGTAATTAATGAAAATAGTAAAAGTAATTACCGGGCTCGGTATGGGGGGGGCAGAAACTCAAGTATGCCTGCTTGCTGATAAACTGAGTGCTGAGGGACATCATGTCACTATTATCTCATTAGTTGGCGACAGCATTAATATTCCGGTCAATAAAAATATTAAAGTTATAGAATTAAGAATGAAAAAAAACATTCTAGGGTTTATTACCTCTCTGTATAAACTGGTTTCTATATTTTCGACTGTAAAACCCAATATAATCCATGCGCATATGTATCATGCAAATATAATGGCAAGAGTTGCTGCTATCTTTACCCTAAATCGTCGACGATTAGTTTGTACAGCGCATAGCAATAATGAAGGGGGGAGAATAAGGATGTTGTCTTACAGATTTACTGATTTCATGTGCAGTAAAACAACTAATGTCAGCAAAGGAGCTCTTAATCATTTTATCTCACTTAAAGCGTTTAAGAGAGATAAATCTGAAGTTGTTTATAACGGATTGAATTTTGATCGTTTTAAATTTGCAGATTCTAGTGCCATTAAAATTAGAGATGAGTTTAATATCCCTGAAGATATAAAGCTTATTTTGAGTGTTGGAAGGCTCACTGAAGCAAAAGATTATCCAAATTTGCTCAAAGCAGTCAGCAAGTTAAATGATCAAACATATAAACTGCTAATTGTTGGTGATGGTGATCTGAGGGGCGAGTTGGAGCAAGTAGTCGAAAGACTTAATTTAAAGTCTCGAGTTATATTTGCTGGTATACGTACGGATGTTCACGAATTCTATTCAGCTGCAGACATTTTCGTCCTTGCTTCACGATGGGAGGGATTTGGATTAGTTGTTGCAGAAGCTATGGGGTCCGGTTGCCCTGTCGTCTCAACAGACTGCGGTGGTGTTTCTGAAGTTGTTGGTTGTAATGATTATATAGTACCAACTAATGATTATAATGCTCTTGCACTAAAAATTGATGAAATTCTTTCTCTTTCAGAAAATCAAAAGCAAATTCTTATAGAAAAAAATCGTAATCATGTTATTAATCATTTTTCAATTGATAAGATTGTAAATAAATGGCTTGGTATTTATAATTCAAAGGTGAAAAATTAATGAGGATTCTGCTAATTGGGAATCAGTCAGGTACTATAATTCTTTTTCGTAAGCGACTAATTCAAAAATTAGTCCTTCGAGGTTGGGAAGTTTATACTCTGACCATGGATTCTGATTTGAAAAATAACGAAATAATACAAGGATTTGGAGCGATACCTTTAACTTACAAATTTTCTCGATCTGGAATGAATCCAATTTCCGATGTATTAAATACTTTTAAATTGTCATCAAAGATACGAAAATTAAATCCTGATGTTGTTTTCAGTTTTTTTCCAAAGCCTGTCATATTCGGTTCTTTTGCCGCTAAAATGGCTGGGGTTCAGAATATTTTTGTTCTGCTTGAGGGGCTTGGATACTGTTTTACGGAAACGACTCAATCGATGTCCTTTAAAAAAAGACTTTTAAAATCCTTGCAAGTTTTTCTGTATAAGTTGGCTTTACCCCTTGCCAATAAAGTAATGTTCTTAAATAAAGACGACTACCATGATCTTCTTATAGAAAATGATATTAAAGTAAAATCTTATGAAGTAGTTGGTGGTATTGGTGTCAATTTAAATGATTATAACTTTTGCCCTGTTAATACTATAAATATACATTTTTCGATGATATCGCGTCTTTTAATCGAAAAGGGTATACGGGAATTTGTAGCCGCAGCGACTATAGTTAAGAAAATGCATCCTGACATAAAGTTTAGTGTAGCAGGGGCTTTTGATGATAACCCTGGCGGGATACCCCTTGCCGAATATGAGGAATGGATTAAGGAAGGAGCAGTGGAATTTTTAGGGCAAATATCTGATATTAAGTCCTATATTATTACTTCAAGTGTTTTTGTGCTCCCTTCTTATCGTGAAGGTGTACCTCGGAGCACTCAGGAAGCCATGGCTATAGGCAGAGCAATAATTACAACTGATGTTCCGGGGTGCCGCGATACCGTCGTAAATGGTGTTAACGGATTTATGGTTCCCCCCTTTAATGTTGAAGAGTTAGTAGTTAGTATGCTCAGATTTATCGAAGATCCCTCTTTAATTACTTCCATGGGTAATGCTAGTCGAACAATGGCAGAGTCAATGTTTGACGAGGAAATTATTTGTGATAGATTAATAAATATTATGGAGTGATTATTATTCACTTTTAATCGAATTTTTGGAGATGATATGGCAGTTTTTATAACAGGTGGCGCGGGTTATATCGGGTCCCATACTGTCTTGAAATTTTTGGAATCTGAAGCTCAAGTTATAGTACTAGATAATCTTTCTAATTCCAAAAAAGAGTCCCTTGCAAGAGTTGAACATATTACAGGTAAACGCGTAAAGTTTTATAATGGTGATATCAGAGATACTCGATTGTTAAATACTATTTTCTCTGAAAATGATATTGATACTGTTATTCATTTTGCTGGCTTAAAATCTGTTGGTGAGTCCATAAAATACCCTTTGGAATATTATGATAATAATATTTCAGGAGGGCTGTATTTGTTAGCACAGATGAGGAAGAGCAATGTTTTAAACTTCATATTCAGTTCGTCCGCCACTGTCTATGGTCTTCCTGAAACCATCCCACTCACTGAAGAGTGCAAAGTTGGTGGTACAACTAATGCGTACGGTTCTTCTAAACTCATGTTTGAAAACATCCTTAGAGATTTTTCAAAAGCCAACCCTGATTTCCGAATTACTGTTCTGCGATATTTTAATCCTGTCGGTGCGCATCCATCGGGACAAATTGGTGAAGACCCAAACGGCACTCCAAATAACTTAGTCCCATACATTACTCAAGTGGCAATCGGCAAGCTTGCCTGTTTGTCTATCTTTGGTAATGATTATCCTACTCACGATGGTACGGGCGTCAGAGATTACATCCACGTTATGGATTTGGCAGAAGGCCACCTTGCGGCTGAAAAATATAAAAATGACGGGGAATCTTTTAAAATCTATAATCTTGGGACAGGAAAAGGTTATTCCGTTTTAGATCTCATAGAAGCTTTCGAATCAACTAATAATATAAAAATTAAATATCGTTTCGCTCCTCGACGTGACGGCGATATAGCAGAATGTTGGTCCAACCCTGAGCGAGCAAAAAATGAGCTTTCGTGGTGCGCAAATTACTCTTTAAAAGAAATGATGCTGCATACTTGGAACTGGCAAGTTAATAACCCAGATGGCTACCCGGATTAGATAATGTTTTATCTATTTGAGCCATAGTCTATCTTGCTTACCAATTGCTACACATTTCAGGTAAACCTGAGTTAACATCGAAGATACAATTTGTACGGCGTTGAAGTCGTAGTACCCATCCTAAAGACAGGAGTTTGTAATGTCCAAACAACAGATCGGCGTTGTCGGTATGGCGGTCATGGGCCGTAACCTCGCGCTTAACATCGAAAGCCGTGGTTATTCCGTTTCCATTTTTAACCGTTCTGGCGACAAGACTGATGAAGTCATCGCTGAAAATCCGGGTAAAAATCTGGTCCCGCACTACACCGTCGAAGAGTTTGTTGACTCACTGGAAAAACCTCGTCGTATCTTGCTGATGGTGAAAGCCGGTGAAGCAACTGACAAAACCATCGCATCCCTGACTCCGCATCTGGATAAAGGCGACATCCTGATCGATGGCGGCAACACTTATTATAAAGACACCATTCGTCGTAACCGCGAACTGTCGGAGCAAGGTTTTAACTTCATCGGTACCGGCGTTTCCGGTGGAGAAGAGGGCGCATTGAAAGGCCCATCCATCATGCCTGGCGGTCAGAAAGAAGCGTACGCGCTGGTGGCTCCGATTCTTGAGAAAATCGCAGCACGTGCTGAAGATGGCGACGCTTGCGTAGCTTACATCGGTGCAGATGGTGCAGGTCATTACGTCAAGATGGTTCATAACGGTATCGAATACGGCGATATGCAACTTATCGCAGAAGCGTATTCTCTGTTGAAACAGTCTCTGAATCTGAGCAACGAAGAGCTGGCAACCACTTTTGCTGACTGGAACAAAGGCGAGCTGAGCAGCTACCTGATCGACATCACCAAAGATATCTTTACTAAGAAAGACGAAGAAGGTAAATATCTGGTTGATGTGATCCTCGACGAAGCAGCGAACAAAGGCACCGGTAAATGGACCAGCCAGAGCTCGCTGGATCTGGGCGAACCACTGACCCTGATCACTGAGTCCGTATTTGCCCGTTATCTTTCTTCCCTGAAAGATCAGCGCGTTGCGGCCTCTAAAGTATTGTCTGGCCCGGCGGTTAAACCTTTCTCTGGTGACAAAGCTGAGTTCATTGAGAAAGTACGTCGTGCTCTGTATCTGGGTAAACTGGTTTCTTACGCTCAGGGCTTCTCACAACTCAAAGCTGCTTCAGACGAGAACAACTGGGATCTGAACTACGGCGAAATCGCGAAGATCTTCCGTGCTGGTTGTATCATCCGCGCGCAGTTCCTGCAGAAAATCACCGATGCGTATGCTGAAAATGCATCCATCGCTAACCTGCTGCTGGCTCCGTACTTCAAAAACATTGCTGATGAATATCAGCAAGCGCTGCGTGACGTTGTGTCTTATGCCGTTCAGAACGGTATCCCGACACCAACCTTCTCTGCTGCAATCAACTACTATGACAGCTACCGCTCAGCGGTTCTGCCAGCTAACCTGATCCAGGCACAGCGTGACTACTTCGGTGCGCATACTTACAAGCGTACCGATAAAGATGGTGTATTCCATACCGAATGGTTGGATTAATGTACTCAGCTAGAAATTGGCGCCCCTTATGAGGGGCGTTTTTTTTAAGCGATATCCATCAATGGTGAGTTTTTAGGGGAAATCTTACGAAAATTATTATTTTTCGTATAATATATTTATTGAAACCAAGTTATAATCGCGTAATACATTTCATCCGTGAAGTGTAACTTTTTTATTTAGGGTAATCATGAATCAAGACAATAAAATGACTAATAATCGAGCTACAAAACAAAATGAAGATATTGATCTCATAGAAGTTTTTATGCAGCTATGGAGAGGGAAATGGATTATTGCCCTGTTTATGGTTTTGACTATTATTTTGTCAATAGCTTATTTGTTCGTTGCTAAAGAGAAATGGACCTCCGAAGCCATTGTCACTTATCCAGACTCAGGACAAATCGCGAACTACAATAATGCGATGAGTGTGCTATATAACCAGAATCCAGCAAACGCACCCACGGTAGTTGATGTTCAGCAACGTTTTTTCAGTAGGTTTAACTCAGCAATTTCTGCTCTATCACAACAGCTTGGCAATCAGATAAGACCAGAGAAGTTGACTATTACTCCTGCTGTAAAAGACCAGCCCATACCACTTATAATAAGTTATACAGCTGGTACGGCTGGAGAGGCGCAAAAAACTCTTACCACGTATATTCAGCAAATTAATAAACGGGTAGTCACAGAGTTAGATAATGATTTGCAAATTAGCATAAACTCCAAAGTTGAGGATCTGAAAGCGGATTTAGCGACTCAGGAGAAGGTTGCACAGGAAAAGAAAAATCGTCGTTTGCAAATGTTGAATCAGGCTCTAATTATTGCTCAGCAGGCAAATATTAAAGATACCCGGGTACAGCAGGCTGAAACGCTTTCCGAAGATACTCTATTTGTATTAGGTAGTAATGCACTGTCTGCCACTATAAAGAACGAAGCAACCAGACCGTTGCCTTTCGATGTTTCTTATTATCAGACCCGTCAGTCATTATTGGCCATAAGTGCATTAAAATCTAAACCGGATTCAACCTATTCACTGCGCTATGTCATGAAACCAGACCTGCCTATATATAGAGATAGTCCTAAAAAGAGTCTAATTCTTCTGTTCGGTGCTCTAATGGGTATTATTTTAGGTTCTGTCGTGGTTCTTGGTCGGAATATGCTCAAAACCCGTTAACTAACTGCTAAATCGCCAATAAAAAAGCCGCCAATGCTCTTCAGCAAAGGCGGCTTTTTTACGTCTGGACTTTTTTAGCGTTAAAGCCTGCTGTTACTTCTTATGGCGCTGACGCAGATTTTCGATCACGGTGCTCAGGTTCAGATCCTGATCCTGCAGTAACACCAGCAGGTGATAAATAAGATCAGAGGCTTCGTTTTTCAGTTCGAAGCGGTCATTGACGGTGGCTGCCAGCGCGGTTTCCACGCCTTCTTCACCGACTTTCTGCGCGATACGTTTGGTCCCGCTGGCGTACAGTTTGGCGGTATAAGAGCTTTCCGGATCGGCAGTTTTGCGCGATGCCAGCAGTTCTTCCAGCTGATACAAAAACGCCCAGTCGGTTTCGGCGGGATGGAAGCAGCTGTTATTCCCTTTGTGGCAGGTCGGACCCACCGGATTTACCAGAACCAGCAACGTGTCGTTATCACAATCTGGCGTGATGCTGACCACATTCAGATAGTTCTCTGACGTTTCACCTTTGGTCCAAAGACGTTCTTTGGTGCGGGAATAAAAGGTGACTTTACCGGAGGACTGGGTAACGCTCAGCGCTTCCTGATTCATATAACCGAGCATCAGTACTTCACCCGACACCGCGTGCTGTATGATGGCCGGCATCAGGTTATCCACTTTTGCCCAGTCGAGCTGGCTGATCTGTTCACCGGTTAACAGACCGGTTTTTACGTCCTGATTACTCACAAGCGGATCTCCACGCCATTTTCGGCTAAGTAGCTTTTCAGCTCACCAATATTAATAATTTGTTTGTGGAACACGGAGGCGGCCAGTGCGCCGTCAACCTGTGCTTCGCGGAAGGCATCGAGGAAGTGTGGCATGGTGCCGGCACCGCCGGAGGCGATCAGCGGAACGTGACACACTTCGCGGATCATCTTAAGTTGCGCAAGGTCGTAACCGTTACGCACGCCGTCCTGATTCATCATATTCAGTACAATTTCACCTGCGCCGCGTTCCTGAACTTCTCTCACCCAGTCAATTGTCTGCCAGGTAGTGACTTTGGTACGCGCTTCGTCGCCGGTAAACTGATGCACCTGATAGGTACCGGTCGCCGCATCGTGCCACGTATCAATACCGACAACGATACACTGTACACCATAGCGGTCGGCGAGGCGGCTGATCAATGTCGGGTCAGCCAGTGCGGGTGAATTAATGGAAATCTTGTCTGCACCAAACTGCAAAATCTGGCCTGCATCTTCGAGGCTCTTGATGCCGCCCGCGACACAGAAGGGGATATCGATGACTTCCGCCACGCGTGATACCCAGCTTTTGTCTACCACGCGACCGTCGCTGGACGCCGTAATATCGTAAAACACCAGTTCGTCTGCGCCTTCCTCAGCGTAACGCTGCGCTAAAGGCACGATGTCGCCGATAATTTCGTGATTGCGGAACTGCACGCCTTTCACAACCTGACCATCTTTAACGTCGAGGCAGGGGATTATCCGTTTTGCCAGCATGAAATTGCCTCCGTCGCAGTAAATTTACCGTCGAGCAATGCGCGCCCGACAATGACACCTTTTACGCCGCTGTCGCGTAATGCCGCAATATCATCAAGCGAGCCGATGCCGCCGGATGCCTGAAATGCTACCTGCGGATAACGTGCGGTCACTTCACGATAAAGTTCAACGTTAGAACCCGCCAGCGTGCCGTCACGGGAAATATCGGTGCAAAGTACATGTTTCAGGCCGAACGGCAGATATCGCTCGACGACCTGTTCCAGCGTGGCGTTGGAGTTTTCCTGCCAGCCGCTGATGGCGACATTTTTAGTGCCTTCTGCATCGATGCGGACATCAAGTGCCAGCACCAGCGCATCTGCGCCGAAACGGGTGAACCAGCCCTGTACAGTCTGCGGATCTTTTACCGCTGTCGAGCCGACCACCACGCGGGTTGCACCGGCGCTAAGCAAAGCCTCAACGTCTTGTTCGGTGCGGATGCCGCCGCCGACCTGCACCGGCACGGAAACACCGGCCAGCAGTTTGGTCAGCAAAGGGATCTGACGCGCTGCCGGATCCTTTGCGCCAGTCAGATCCACCAGATGCAGAACCTGCGCGCCTTGTTGCTGATAATCCTGCAACCGTGGCAGCGGATCATTGCCGTAGTCACGCTGCTGACCGTAATCGCCCTGATGCAAACGCACCACGCTGCCTTCGATCAAATCTAAAGCGGGAATAATCATGCTGTTTACATCTCCAGAAAGTTTTTCAGCAACTGTGCACCAGCGGCACCGGAGCGCTCGGGATGAAACTGCACGCCGAAGAAGTTGTCTTTTTGTACGGCTGCGCTGAAGGGCTCACCGTATAGTGTCTGCGCGATGGTGTTTTCGCAAACCGGCATGGCAAATCCATGGACGAAATAGAAATAGGCGTTTTCGTCGATACCACGGAAAAGATGGCTGTCGGCGTTGGCAATGACCTGATTCCAGCCCATGTGCGGCAGTGGCAGCCCCATATCCTGCATACGAGTTACCGGTGTTTCGATAATGCCCAGCGTATCAATCCCGCCATTTTCTTCACTCGAAGAAGCCAGCAGTTGCATCCCCAGACAAATACCCAGCACCGGTTGCGTGCAGGCTTTGATGAGTTCGATCAGCTCGCGCTGTTCAAGTTGTTCCATTGCGGCCTGTGCGGTACCGACGCCCGGCAGAAATAACTTGTCTGCCTGCAACACAATTTCCGCTTCACGGCTTACCGTCGGCTCGTAGCCCAGACGTTGCACCGCGTATTTTACGGAAGAGAGGTTGGCACAGCCGGTATCAAGGATAACGACATTCATCACAGCACTCCTTTCGAACTCGGCAGGGTATTGCCATCGACGCGAATTGCCTGGCGCAGTGTGCGGCCAAAGGCTTTGAACAGGCTTTCGACGCGGTGGTGATCGTTCTTGCCCTTGGTGCGCAGGTGCAGGGTACAGGCCATCGCGTAGGACAGGGAACGGAAGAAGTGTTCGACCATTTCCGTGCTCAGGTCACCGACGCGCTGATAGTTAAATTCTGCTTTGTATTCCAGGTGCGGACGGCCGGAGATATCCAGCGCACAGCGTGCCAGACATTCATCCATAGGCAGCACGAATCCGAAACGGCCAATGCCACGTTTATCGCCCAGCGCTTTGTTCAACGCTTCGCCCAGCGCCAGTGCGGTATCTTCTACCGTGTGGTGATCGTCGATATACAAATCGCCTTTCACTTCGATGTTCATACGGAAACCGCCGTGCGTGGCAATCTGATCCAGCATATGGTCGAAGAAGCCCACACCGGTGCGGATTTTGCTTTCGCCTTCACGATCCAGCCAGACATCGACATCAATCGCCGTTTCACGCGTCACGCGGTTCACTTTCGCATGGCGGTCACGTTTAGTCAGCTGTTCCGCAATGGCTGCCCAGTTCAGCGTATCACGCTGATAACGCAGACCGGCGATGCCCATATTGGCTGCCAGCTGAATATCGGTATCACGATCACCAATCACATAGCTGTTTGCCGTGTCCAGCACGCCGCTTTCCAGATAACCGGTCACCAGTTTGGTTTTCGGTTTACGGCAATCACAGTGATCGGCCGGAAGATGAGGGCAGATCAGAACTTCATCAAAAACGATGCCCTGCGAGGTCAGGATTTGCATCATCAGGTTGTGCGGCGGATCGAAGGTTTCCTGAGGGAAACTGGCGGTACCCAGACCGTCCTGATTGGTGATCATCACCAGTTTGAAACCGGCGTCTTGCAGCGCCAGCAGTGCCGGAATAACGCCCGGCTCGAGAGCCAGTTTATCCAGACGGTCCACCTGGAAATCTTCCGGTGGCTCAGAAATCAGCGTACCGTCGCGGTCGATAAACAGTGTTTTTTGCAATAACGGGCTCTGGCTCACATGTGCTCCTTGCGGGGGCTATTTTGATTATCGTTGATGGTCGTGGCGGTCGCGCCCGGTAACGATTGCAGTGCGTCAATCACGCGTTGCAACTCGTTACGCGTACCAATGGTAATTCGCAGGCAGCCGGAAAGTCCCGGTTGCTTATTCTGGTCACGCAGGATAATGCCCTGATCCCAGAGGTTTTTAAATACTGCACTTGAAGCAGAGAAACGGGCAAGCACATAGTTCGTGTCGCTGGCAAAAACCTCTTCAACGCAGGCGCATTTTTCCAGTTCTTCCAGTAACCACTCGCGGTTCTCTGTCACGTCGGCCACGCGCTGACGCATAATCGCCAGTCCTTTCGGGCTCAACGCCTGTGCCGCAATATCGGCGACCGGCGTAGATAAAGGATAAGGCGCGATGACTTTCATTAATAAGCCAATCAGCTCGCTGTTGGCGATCGTGAAGCCGCAGCGCAGACCGGCAAGTGCGAAAGCTTTAGACAGCGTGCGCAAAATGGCCAGGTGTGGGTATTCCTGCAACCAGCCGGAAACTGTCGCCTGCGGGCAGAATTCGATATAAGCCTCATCGACGGCGACAATCGCGCGGCCACGGGTCATGTCCAGTACGGCGCGGATTTCATCCGGGTCGATAATGTTGCCGGTCGGATTATTCGGGCTGCACACATACACCAGTTTCACCCCGTCGAGGGCGGCTTCAATGGCAGGAATATCCAGAGACCAGTCGGCTTTCGCGGCCACCGTGCGGCCTTCAACGCCAATGGTTTCGGCACTCACGCTGTACATGCCGTAGGTCGGCGGACAATAAAGGATGGCGTCTTTGCCCGGTTCGCAGAATGCGCGGATCAAAAGCTCGATGCCTTCGTCTGCGCCGCGACTGACCAGCACCTGTTCCGGATCCACACCCGCATAAGCTGCATAACGGTTGATGACCAGCGCAGGCTGACATTCCGGATAACGGTTAAAAGTCTGCTGTGTCAGTTCGAACTGTGGTGCGATGGCATATTCGTTGGCATTCAGCCAGACATCACCGTTCCCCCCCAGACGGCGGGCGGACTGATACGGCGTCAGTTCCTGCACATTCTTACGTGCCAGCGCCTGAACGCTGAGGTTGTTTTCGTTGCTCATCAGCGTTGCTCCTTTAAAGCGTTAACGCGCAAAGTCACGGCATTTTTGTGTGCGGTCAGCTGTTCAGCCTGCGCCAGGGTTTCAATGGTATTTGCCAGACCGAGCAAACCTTCAGGTGTTAACTGCTGAACGGTCATGCGTTTCTGGAAATCGGCCAGCCCGAGACTGGAACAGGTCGCGGTGTAACCGTAAGTCGGCAAGACGTGGTTGGTACCGGAGGCGTAATCGCCCGCAGATTCCGGTGACCAGTCACCGAGAAAGACCGAACCGGCGCTGGTAATCCTGTCGACAAGCTGTTCCGGCTCGCGGGTTTGCAGGATCAGGTGCTCCGGACCGTAGGCATTGCTGATGTCGATACACTGCGCGAGGTCTTTCGCCACAATCAGACGGCTGCTCGCCAGCGCCTGACGGGCGATCTCGCTGCGGGATAATGTCTGTAACTGACGTTCAACGGCTTCGCCAACGGCCTGTGCCATTTTCAAATCAGGTGTCAGCAAAATCACCTGAGAATCCGGGCCGTGTTCAGCCTGTGAAAGTAAATCAGAGGCGACGAAATCAGGTGTGGCACCGCTATCGGCAATCACCAGCACTTCTGATGGACCGGCAGGCATATCAATCGCCGCGCCGTCCAGGCTCTGACTGACCTGACGTTTGGCTTCGGTCACATAGGCATTACCTGGTCCGAAGATTTTCGCCACACGTGGCACGGTTTCGGTGCCGAAGGCCAGCGCGGCAATCGCCTGCGCACCGCCTAGCTGATATACCTCTTCCACACCGCAAAGTTGCGCGGCATACAGAATTTCATCGGCAATCGGTGGAGGAGAACACAGCACCACTTTCTGGCATCCGGCAATACGCGCCGGCGTGGCTAACATTAATACGGTCGATACCAGCGGCGCAGAACCGCCCGGAATATACAGCCCGACGGACTGAATAGGGCGGGTCAGTTGCTGGCAGCGTACGCCCGGCTGAGTTTCGATATCCACCACCGCCAGTTTTTGCGCCTGATGGAAGGTATTGATATTGCGTACGGCGTGGGCCATCGCCTGTTTAACGTCATCACCTAAACGCGCGGATGCTGCCTCGATTTGCTGTGCGGTGACGCGCAACTCCTGAACTTCAGTCTTATCAAAGCGGGCGCAAAACTCGCGCAGCGCACTGTCACCTTCACTGCGCACACGGCGCAGAATTTCACTGACAGATTCGGTAATACGGTCGGACGCCGAAATTGCCGGGCGTGTCAGCAGCTCGCGACGCTGTTGTTCGTCGCATTGCTGCCAGTCAATCGGGGTAGTGAACGCGTCAGGCTTCATGGCTTACTCCATCATTTTTTCGATTGGCAGAACCAGAATTGAGCTGGCGCCCAGCGCTTTCAGTTTCTCCATGGTTTCCCAGAATAACGTTTCGCTGCTGACCATGTGCATGGCCACGCGCTGCTGATCGCCTGCCAGCGGCAGAATGGTCGGACGCTCAGCACCCGGCAGCAGGGCAACGATTTCGTCCAGACGCTCACTCGGCGCGTGCAACATAATGTATTTGGATTCGCGAGCCTGAATAACGCCCTGAATACGGGTCATCATTTTGTCGATCAGCAGTTGTTTCTCTTGCGGCATTTCGCCATCGCGCTGGATCAGACAGGCTTTGGAGCGGTAAATCACTTCAACTTCGCGCAAGCCGTTGGCTTCCAGCGTTGCGCCGGTAGACACCAGGTCGCAAATCGCATCAGACAGACCGGCACGCGGTGCGACTTCAACAGAACCGTTCAGCAGACAAGATTTGAAATCGACGCCTTTTTTATCGAGGTATTGCTTGAGCAGGTGCGGATAAGACGTCGCGATACGGGCATTTTGCAGACTTTGCGGACCGGTATATTCGGTGTCCAGCGGCGTTGCCAGAGACAAGCGGCAGCCGCCGAAATCCAGGCGACGCAGAGTAAAGTAACGTGGGTCTTCGCCCTGAGCGCGACGGCTCAGCAGCTCTTCTTCGAGTACGTTTTCGCCGATGATCCCCAGATCCACCACACCGTCCATCACCAGTCCCGGGATATCGTCATCACGGACACGCAAAATGTCGATGGGCATGTTCTCAGCGAAAGCGATCAGACGCTGTTCCTGCAGGTTGATTTTGATGCCACAGCGCGCCAGTAATTCGCGTGATTCATCGCTCAGGCGACCCGACTTCTGCATTGCTATCCGTAAACGTGTTTTATCCAGCATGATGACCTCAGTTTCTCAATTATTTATATAAATCGTTTTGTTTAAAATTCTTTAATTTCAATCCGTCAGGCCAAAAAAAAAGCCCCCGGAAGAAATCTTCCGGGGGCTATCTCTGCGTTCTGCGCCACTGGAAGATCTAAACAGTCTCCCAGCACCAATCGCCTGAAAGACTAGTCAGGGTGATGGTGATGATGGTGGTTAATCAGAACGTTTGTCATGTCAGTGTCTCAATTCAGTGATTCAGATGCCGCGTGATTCAGTTTGAATCATTCGCCACACATATCAAATTCGTTGCCAATAAAACTAAACTATCGGGCAGCAACAGCGCAACCTTTTTTTCCGATGATGAGTTTTTCTTATCAGCCGCAAGGTTTTCATCTGATTTTTGAATAATCTGTTAACAGACACGAAGAAAACCTTACGCAGACTGAACGGGGAAAAGGCGACCTTTGCTAGTATAAAGGAAGATATCAGCAGTTGGTGACGTGATACCAGGTGCCTCTGAACAAATGGAGCAAAGTATGAAGAAGGTTTCGATTATCGGACTGGGCTGGCTGGGAATGCCACTGGCGATGGCGCTGGCTGCAAAAGGCTACGATGTCGTGGGCAGCAAAACGACGCTGGATGGCGTGGACGCTGCAAGAATGGTGGGGATCGAATGCTTCCCGCTGATTTTCACACCAGAAATGGAATGCGAAGCGGAAGATCTCGATCGTCTTCTTAATGTGGATGCCCTGATTATCACTCTGCCCGCGCGCCGGACCGTGGAGGGCAGTGAACTTTATTTCCAGGCGGTGCAGCAGTTAACCGACAGTGCGCTGGCGCATAACGTGAAACGGATTATTTTCACCAGTTCGACGTCGGTATACGGCGAAAGAGAGGGCGTGGTGCGGGAAGACTCTCCTCTCGAGCCGGTGACTGCCAGTGGCAAAGTCCTTAAAGAGCTGGAGAACTGGTTCCACGGACTGCCGAATACGTCCGTTGATGTACTGCGTCTGGCGGGTCTGGTGGGCGGAGATCGCCATCCTGGCCGTTTCATGGCCGGTAAGAGCCAGGTGAAAGGCGGTCAACACGGGGTCAATCTGGTGCATCAGGATGACGTAGTGGCGGCAATTGCGTTATTGCTCAGCCGGCCAAAAGGCGGGCATACCTTTAACTTATGTGCACCGAAGCATCCGGCGAAAGCGGATTACTATCCGGCACTGGCAAGACAAATGGGGCTGCAACCGCCAACCTTTGCTGAAGAAGGTTCAGCAGGAAAGGGCAAAATCGTGGATGGCGAGCGGATCTGCAAAGAACTCGGTTTTGAGTATCAGTATCCGGACCCGCAATCTATGCCTTTTTAATCGTTAAATCGTTTTTGAATAATAATAAGTTATGGCCTGCCTGAAATATCGGCAGGCTTTTTTTATTCAGCTGGATTAACACACAATGACATCCCCCGTTACTTTGAATGAAAGTAATCACCCTTCAAAAGTATCGGCAGTCGTATATTTCACTAATAAGACAAGTTAATGACCTTCCGTTCCTCCGGTTATTCACTTATACCTTTAATTATCTCCCTTAAAAATGTGTCTTATGCGTATTTCATGGGGGAATTCTGGCGTGGGATGCTGGTTAGGTAATAAAAATCCCATTCTTGAGCTGTTAATTTACGCTTGCACCGCACAAACCACTTTTTTAAGCCCAATCATTAAAGTTTTTCTGAACAGTTGCCGATAGGTAAGCACGGCAAAAATCCGCTGTTTCATCACTTCTCCTTATCAATCTGGTCTGATGACTGGATGATTCCTCCTGTGCAGTAACAAATTATTACAATCATTGTCTTTTTACTTTTGAAACCACGTGGTTGCTCACGATTTCAGAACAATTCGTCCTTATTTTAAACACCATTTCTTAAGATAACTCCCCGAAACGCCCCGCCCTGACTGGGTTGCGCATTATTAGCACAATGATCACGCTATTTGAAATTTGCAGCATATAACACTGCATGAACTATGATTAATTGCTGCGTGTGCTAATCATTTGGCTTTAGGTGGTCTTTGTACAAAATGATCTAAAAATGGCGAAAAAAGACAGTTTGAAGACAGCTTTTTAGATGGTTTTTTACTTTTGACTTAAATCTGCGCAAATTCTCACGATAAATTGCACTTTTGGAGACAAAATAAATTTCAAAAGTGTGATGTGTGTCACACTTTATTCAAAATTCGTCCACGGCAAGATTGTATGTGTAAAGGGAACGGGGTTAGAGTTGCGTCGTAGTAAGATAATTCCTAATAATGTATGTAAAAGCGTTTCACTGAATGACACGCCATCACAGCAACGGACCCTGCCAGTACACCAAAACTAAAGTGTTTCACTAATACTTAGCAGTGCAATTGTCACAATTAATTTAGTTTACATCAGGAACAACTTTGTATTGGCGGTGAAGTAAATACCGCGGGATAAATCTAACTTTCATCGTGGGATTTATTAAACAGCCAATGATCCAATTGTTTTGATAGTAAAAAATACTCCTGTCACGCCGGGTGAAACTCTCGCTGCATGGAATATGTCTATCAATCAGCCACCTTTAAAAGTGGCATCGGTAATGGGGTAGAACAGAATGTCCGAATTGCTTAAGCACATATATGATATCAACCTGTCATATTTACTGTTGGCGCAGCGTTTGATTAACGACGAAAAAGCCTCAGCGATGTTCCGGTTGGGAATTGATGACGTCATGGCAGACACACTTGGCCAGCTCACGTTGCCACAGATGGTGAAATTAGCTGAAACGAACCAGCTTTTGTGTCAGTTCCGCTTTGATGACAGCAAAACAATTGAACGTCTGACACAAGAATCGCGCGTGGATGACCTGCAGCAAATCCATACCGGCATTCTGTTGTCGAGTCATTTGCTCAAAGGTCTGGCTGCGAAAGACAGCGGCGCGATGAAGAAAAGGGCGTAGCTATGTCTGGGAAAGATGGGTTAACCAAACCGGCAGAAAAAAGTATCGTTCAGGAAGCGCGCGACATTCAGCTTGCCATGGAACTGATTACGCTGGGTGCCCGGCTACAGATGCTGGAAAGCGAAACGCAATTAAGTCGTGGCCGGCTGATCAAACTGTACAAAGAACTGCGTGGAAGTCCTCCGCCGAAAGGAATGTTGCCGTTCTCTACTGACTGGTTTATGACCTGGGAACAAAACATTCATTCTTCCATGTTTTACAACGCGTACTCTTTCCTCTTAAAGAGCGGGCATTGTAATGGGGTGGAAGCGGTGATTAAAGCTTACCGTCTGTATCTTGAACAATGTCCTGAACAACCCGGTGAAGCGCCGATCCTCGCGCTGACACGTGCGTGGACACTGGTCCGTTTTGTCGACAGCGGCATGTTGCAACTCTCTGCGTGTAACTGCTGTGACGGTTCATTTATTACCCATGCACACCAGCCCCGTCACGGGTTTGTTTGCAGTCTTTGCCAGCCCCCATCCCGAGCAGTAAAAAAACGTAAACTTTCCCCGCAGGTTGCCGATATAACATCTCAAGAGCTGGACGAACAGGTCAAGCGCGCTGTCTGAGATGATTGGGTTGCAGTAAGTCGTTCTGAGCGGTGGTAACGCCGCTCATCAATTTCCCCCCGAATATCTCAGTCATTACTGGCACCGTTTATGCACCTCTTAGCGGCATAAACCTTGGCAGAATCATGGCGTCGCGCTTTTCCTCGCCCTAAAACCACATCGAATTAAGGATTCATCGTGCTAGTGATAATAGGTTACATCGTGGTGTTGGGCTCAGTGTTCGGCGGTTTCATGCTCGTCGGCGGTGAACTGGGCGCGTTATACCAACCCGCAGAATTACTCATCATCGGCGGTGCAGGCATCGGTGCCTTTTTCGTGGGTAACAACGGAAAAGCGATTAAATCCACAATGCGCGCGCTGCCTCAGTTGTTCCGCGCATCGAAATACAACAAAGCGTTGTACATGGATCTGATGGCGTTGCTGTACCGCTTACTGGCGAAATCACGTCAGCAGGGGATGCTGTCGCTGGAAAATGACATCGACAATCCCAACGAAAGCGACATTTTCGCTAATTATCCGCGCATCCTTGCCGATAAGCATTTAGTCGAATATCTGACGGATTATCTGCGCCTGATGGTGAGCGGCAACATGAATGCTTTTGAAATCGAAGCATTGATGGATGAAGAAATCGAAACCTACGAGCACGAAAGCGAAGTGCCTGCCAACAGCCTGGCGCTGGTCGGTGATTCACTCCCGGCGTTCGGTATCGTCGCGGCGGTCATGGGCATCGTTCATACCCTGGCGGCGGCGGACCGTCCGGCGGCTGAGCTCGGTGCGCTGATTGCACATGCGATGGTCGGGACCTTCCTCGGTATCCTTCTGGCATACGGGTTTATTTCTCCGCTTGCCAGCGTTCTGCGCCAGAAAAGCGCGGAAAACGCCAAGATGATGCAATGCATCAAAGTGACATTGCTTTCCAGCATCAATGGCTATGCGCCACAAATAGCGGTCGAGTTTGGCCGTAAGACGTTGTACACCTCCGAGCGTCCTTCCTTCATTGAACTGGAGGAGCACGTTCGCCAGGTTAAGTCGCCGGGTCAGAAACAAACTGAAGAAGAAAAAGTATGAAGCATCAAAGCCATCCAATCGTTGTTGTCCGCAAGAAAAAGAACAAGCACGGCGGAGGGCATCACGGCGGTTCGTGGAAGATTGCTTACGCTGACTTTATGACAGCGATGATGGCTTTCTTCCTGGTGATGTGGCTGATTTCGATCTCCAGCCCTAAAGAACTGGTGCAAATTGCCGAATACTTTCGTACACCGCTGGCGGTGGCGATAACCGGCGGGCCGCGCAGCAGTGATGCGACCAGCCCGATCCCGGGCGGCGGGGAAGACCCGACCGTGCAGGACGGCGAAGTGCACAAAATGGATCAGTCGCAGGGCGAGAGCAAACGCGAAGCCGGTGATTTACAACGGTTGCAGCAGAAACTCGAAGACATGCTGGCGTCTGACCCGCGGCTGAAAGATTTGCGTCCGCATCTGATGATTAACCTGACCGAACAGGGTTTGCGCATCCAGATTATTGATAGCAAAAATCGTCCGATGTTCCAGCTGGGCAGCGCGATTGTCGAGCCGTATATGCGCGATATTCTGCGTGCTATCGGGCCTGTGCTGGATGATTTTCCGAATAAAATCAGTCTTGCAGGGCATACGGACGATATGCCGTATGCGCAGGGCGAACGCGGGTACAGCAACTGGGAGCTCTCGACAGATCGCGCAAATGCTTCACGTCGCGAAATGATTATCGGCGGACTCAGTGAAGGCAAAGTTCTGCGCGTGATGGGCATGGGATCCACCATGCAGTTAAAAAACCATCCGGCGGGTGACGCGATTAACCGGCGTATCAGCATTTTAGTTCTGAACAAACATGCTGAAGAAGCGATTGAACGTGAAAACAGCGAGGGTGAAGCGATCACTATCAGTGACGCCGGCGAACTGCAAAGAGCTGTGCCGGGACGTCAGACGGCACCGGCGCTGGCGCCAAAAATGAGCCCGGCTCCGGCTGCACCTGCGGTACCTGATTCATCAGCAGCACCAGCACCATCACAATTACAGGCACCATCAATACCCGGGATTGAGACGCAGACGCCAGTGACACCACCGGCAGGCGCTCAACCTGCGACGGCAGCTCCGGCTGTCGCGGCAGGCACGGCACCTGCGACACATTAACAAGCCGCGATTCACAGCAGAGGTGATCACGTGAGCATGGATATTACTGATTTTTATCAGACATTTTTTGATGAAGCAGACGAGCTGCTGGCGGACATGGAACAACATCTGTTGTTACTTGATCCGCAGGCGCCAGATGTTGAGCAGCTCAATGCGATTTTCCGCGCAGCGCACTCAATCAAAGGCGGGGCGGCAACGTTTGGATTTACGGTTTTGCAGGAAACGACTCACTTACTGGAAAACCTGCTCGACGGTGCGCGTCGCGCTGAAATGAGCCTGAGCACCGACATCATCAACCTGTTTCTGGAAACAAAAGACATTATGCAGGAGCAACTCGACGCCTATAAATCCTCCCGGGATCCTGATGCAGAAAGCTTTGAATATATCTGTGCAGCCCTGAGACAACTGGCCCTCGACGCGCAGGAACAGCGCGAACCTGCGCCGGAACTTCACGTGGTGGAAGATGAACCCGCAGCGGCCGCGCCCGTCGCGGCAGCAACGCCTGCGGCGAAAGGCGGGATGCGTGTCCGCCTGTCCGGTCTGAAAACGCAGGAAGTGCCTGTCATGCTCGAAGAGCTGGGCAATCTTGGCGAAATCAAAGATCCGGTTCAGACCGCAGACAGCGTGGAAGCCACGCTTATCACTACGGTGACCGAAGACGACATTATTGCGGTGCTGTGTTTTGTGCTGGAACCGGAGCAAATCAGTTTCACACAGGCCGCTGTGCCTGCGGTTGCTGAATCCGCACCTGCGCCAGCCCCGGCTGTCACTGAAAGCGCCGCCGTCGCCGTGCGTCCGGCACCGGTTCTGACTGCCGTGCCTAACAGCGAACCGGCGAAAGCCCGTGCGCCAAAAGCCGCTGAATCGACCAGTATTCGTGTCGCCGTCGAAAAAGTGGATCAGCTGATCAACCTGGTCGGCGAACTGGTGATCACTCAGTCGATGCTGGCGCAACGTTCCGATTTGCTGGATCCGGTGGTTCACAGCGACTTGCTCAACAGCATGGGACAGCTTGAGCGCAACGCCCGTGATTTGCAGGAATCGGTAATGTCGATTCGTATGATGCCGATGGAATTCGTGTTCAGCCGCTTCCCGCGTCTGGTGCGCGATCTCGCCAGCAAACTGAATAAGCAAATCGAACTGACCCTGCTCGGCAGCTCTACCGAACTGGATAAGAGCCTGATCGAACGCATCATCGACCCGTTAACGCACCTGGTGCGTAACAGTCTGGATCACGGTGTGGAAACACCGGAAGTGCGTATTGCCAACGGCAAAGAGCCGACCGGCAACCTGACGCTTTCTGCTGAACATCAGGGCGGGAATATCTGCATCGAGGTCATCGATGACGGTGCCGGTCTGAACCGCGAACGTATTCTGGCGAAAGCCGCGTCGCAGGGCATGAACGTCAGCGAAAACATGAGCGATGAAGAAGTCGGCATGTTGATCTTCGCTGCCGGGTTCTCGACCGCAGAAAAAGTCACGGATGTTTCCGGTCGCGGCGTCGGCATGGACGTCGTGAAACGTAACATCCAGGAAATGGGCGGCCATGTTGAAATCCATTCCCAGCAGGGGAAAGGCACGACCATCCGTATTCTGCTGCCGCTGACGCTGGCCATTCTCGACGGCATGTCCGTTAAAGTGGGCGAAGAAGTCTTTATTCTGCCGCTGAATGCCGTCATGGAATCGCTGCAACCGCTGGCTGAAGATTTGCATCCGCTGGCCGGTGGCGAGCGTGTTCTGCAGGTGCGTGGTGAGTACCTGCCGCTGGTTGAGCTCTACAACGTCTTCGATGTGAAAGAGGCCAAAACCGAAGCCACACAGGCCATTGTTGTGATTTTACAAAGTGCAGGCCGTCGCTACGCCTTGCTGGTTGATCAACTGATTGGTCAGCATCAGGTGGTGGTGAAAAACCTGGAAAGTAACTATCGCAAAGTGCCTGGCATTTCCGCCGCCACCATTTTGGGCGACGGCAGTGTGGCATTGATCGTGGATGTGTCTGCCTTGCAGTCGCTGAACCGCGACAAACTGGCAACGGGCGTCTCTGCCGCATAACCAGCAACGCTTCCGGTGACCGCAATGTCGCCGGGTGTGAAAAACTCAGGCCGATTAAAAGATAAAAGCAAAGGTGAACAACATGGCAGGACTTGCAACCGTGGCAAAAATTGCGGGTGAAACAGTAGGTCAGGAATTTCTGATCTTTACTTTAGGCGACGAAGAATACGGCATCGATATCCTGAAAGTGCAGGAAATCCGCGGTTACGATCAGGTAACCCGCATTGCTAACACGCCTGCGTTTATTAAAGGTGTCACCAACCTGCGCGGCGTTATCGTGCCTATCCTCGACCTGCGTGTTAAGTTCGCGCAGGAAGATGTGATTTACAATGAAAACACCGTGGTGATCGTGCTGAATTTCGAAAACCGCGTCGTCGGGATCGTGGTAGACGGCGTATCCGACGTGCTGTCGCTGAGCCAGGATCAGATCCGTCCGGCGCCGGAATTCGCGGTGACCATGTCGACGGAATACCTGACGGGGCTGGGTTCGCTCGGTGACCGGATGTTGATTCTGGTGGATATTGAGAAGTTGTTGAGTAGTGAGGAAATGGCGCTGGTTGATAGCGTTACTAAGATTTAAGTCTTTAAAGTCAAGGTCGTGGGCTCGCCGCCCACACTGGCCCAGAGACCCGCAGTCGCGTGGGCCTCTGGACTCCACGCTCTTTTCAACTGCGCGCTATCGCAGGCACGACGGACATGTTCTTTCACCGCAGCCTGTGGCGCAAAATCTTGCCGCGTTGCGGTGCCTTCTCTCGGTCTTCGAGCCATAGGTCTCGAAGCCGCTCCGTTCAGCAAGATTTTTGATCACGCCATTCCCGATCGAATAAAACCTTCGTTCTGATTCTTTCCCAAAATCCAATGCGGAAGGGTGTTGTCTTGCTCCTTCCCCTGCGAAGGGGAAGGCCGGGATGGGGTATTAATGGTATCTCCGAGCTGACCCTCTTTTTTGCGCCTCCGCTAACTCATTGATTTCACGCACTCAATAAACCTCTCAAAAAAAGAGGGTATTTCTCCCCAAACAGGGATAATCTTTTCCACTTCAAAGCGTAACCCTGAAAACCCAACGGTTCACTGCCGTACAGGCAGCTTAGAAAGCAAAGGCCTGATGCACCACATCGACATGATAGTTCACTGCCGTACAGGCAGCTTAGAAACAAAGCCGCAATCGTAATGACCAATGCCACTGGTTCACTGCCGTACAGGCAGCTTAGAAAAGAGATCAGAGACGACACTCTCACCGAGCGTAGTTCACTGCCGTACAGGCAGCCGCTTGCAACTTACTGCAAACCATAAAAACTCCTTGGAAGCAGTATCTCATCTCGGCGATTTGCCCATTTTTAATGTGTGGATATACAGTTATTGTCTGCTCGCTGCGGCAAAATCCGCAGTCGGGCTTAGGAACCCGGTAAACTGAAACGCAAAAGAAAATGCGTGTCGCTTCGCCATATCGATTGAAAAGTGGATTTTTTATCACTTTTGTAATATCAATTGGTGGCTCAGACGGGGCAGCCTTAGGGCTGGTCGGTTTCCAGTTTTCCGATTCCTAACCTCGTCTGAGTTACCACCCATGAGCTTAGGAACTCCGGTGGTAACGTAACGCCTCAACTGGAGCCAATGACATGACAACTCACACCAACGAAACATCCCCCGATTCCTGGACACTCACCGATCGCTGTCGTTTGCTGGCGAATGCGCTGGTGAACCCGCAAAACAGAGGTTCGCAGGACAGACTTTGCATCATGCTGCAAAACGAGCTTGAATACCTTGAAGCGACGTTATCGCAACCCATCCCCGAGCACCGCAAGAATTTGGGGATACCGATGGACGACGGCTTATTTGATTACGCCGATCTCGAACCCGATGAACTTTGCGATCAGTGCATGGCGCTGAATTTCATACTGATGACGCTGCATGACAGAAAGATAAAAGAGATCATCACGTATATCTTGTGGGAACGGTTCGAGATGCTGCGCTGCTCGCTGTATGCCTCCGGTGAGGTGATCGCATGAACAAAGACTGGCATCAGGCTGATATCATTGCGGCAATCAAAAAGAAGGGCACAACAATGGCGGCTGTCTCACGCCGCGCAGGTTTAAGCTCTTCGACGCTCTCAAACGTCTTAACCCGTAAATGGCCGAAAGGCGAAAGACTGATCGCTGAAACGATTGGCGTAAAAGCCGAAACCATCTGGCCGAGCCGATATACCGAAATAAAATAAACCTGAGAACGGCTCCTTCCCCTGCGAAGGGGAAGGCTGGGATGGGGTATTAATGGCATCGCTGAAATAGGCAATTTACTCTTTGAATAATATCCTGTTTAACTCGCGACTAAATAATAAAACTAACTCTTTCTCTTTATTGATAATTCCGCACAAATTGCAACAAATCTGAAAGCTTATCAATCGTTAGCTAAAATTGGAGCTGATAGCATACCTGCACTATATATAAGGGAATGGAGTGTTGTATGTCAGATGACGACGAAAACGAAGGAGCGGTAAGGCGTTTAACGTCAGGTGAAGTTGATCTATGTAAAACTATTTATGGCGACTATATATACTATTACAAAGTCTGGGTTCACGATGAAAGTTACTTCCCGTTTAATTTGCAATCAGAAAAATACGCGATGTCACCAAATGGTGAATTGTACTTTCGGGGCGAATATTATTCAGACGATTTTTCATTCTCAGGATCAAGTTTTGATAATCATATTAACGCTATACATACGTTCATTCATGAAATGTGTCATGTCTGGCAACATCAGCAAGGAATGTTGGTAAGACTAAGAGGACTGTTTAGCTTCATGGCCGATTATCGATATCAATTGTTTGGTGATTTGCTGAGCAGCTATTCGATAGAGCAGCAGGCAGCTATAGTCGCTGATTATTATGTGTTGAAAAGCCATGGTCTACATTCATGGAGTGAATTGATAAATAATAACTATGTTTTACGGTATGATAATTTCAAATATGAAGAAATATTATCTTTATATGAAGTGACATTAGCACACTTCCCGGCTGGAGAATAATGTGAGTAAAATAGCTGTCTTACCCATAGCGTTTTTGTTGTGTGGTTGTCATGGCGACAGAATCATTCCAGAGCATATCAAAGTTGCAGAAGTAAAAATCCAAAACAATCAAATTTGCATATATACTCGCGATGCTGAAAATGCCTATACATACGACTATATAAAAGTAAGAAAAAATGGTGATAAAGAATGGGCTGTTTATGATTTAAAGAATGAAAAGATCAAAGCCAGCGGATGTATACCGTTCGATACTTATCAATTTAAAGAAACATATTCTTATGCGGCAGATTTTACCGTCAGAAATGAAAAAGGAAAGTCAAAAAGATACGTTATTAGTCTGGATGTTTATGAAATTAATGGAAGGTTGGAATATAAAAAATACCCGCATTGATTAAAAGGAGTTACAAAAATGGCTATTCCCGCATACTTGTTTTTGACAGATGAAACAGGCGCTCTTGTCAAAGGAGGGGTAGATGTTATTGGCAGAGAAGGAAGCATTGAACTGCTTAGCTTTACTCACGGTGTTTCAATTCCTTTTGACGGAAACAGAGGCCGACTGAGTGGTAACAGAAAACACCACGCCATGCATTTGGAAAAGGAATTTGATTGCTCATCACCTTATCTTTACCGGGCTGTTTGTGAATCAAAAAAAATTCAGTTTGCAGAAATTATCTGGTATCAAATCAATGAAGCCGGTGCTGAAGAAGAGTTTTTCAAAATGCAAATGGAGGGGGTTTTGATAACAAGTATTAATCCAAAGCTTCCACATATCAAACATAGCGACCAGGGAAAATTTAATCCAAGTGAAAGCTTTGGTTTGGCATATGAAAAAATAACGTGGATTTATCTGAAAGGAAATATCCAGTACACCGATCAATGGAGTTGGGGACACTATATGTGAACTCGTTCACTGCCGAACAGGCAGCTTAGAAAATGTTGGTATTGAAGGCGTTGTAGGGCATCGCCGTACAGGTAGCCGTTTGCCACTTACTGCAAACCATAAAAAGTCCCTGAACGGCCCCTTCCCCTGCGAAGGGGAAGGCTGGGATGGGCTATTAATGACAACTCCATACTGACCCTCTTTTTTGCACCTTCTCTAACTCATTGATTTAATTAGTACGCGCAAGCTAACAAAAAAAGAGGGTATTTTTGCCAAAACAGGGATAACCTCTGGCCGTTCAAAGCGTAAACCTGAAAACCCAACAGTTCACTGCCGGACAGGCAGCTTAGAAAAGATAATAATTTATCATAATAGCGCGGGGGTTGTTCACTGCCGGACAGGCAGCTTAGAAAGGGATACGTACGAAGAGATCACCCTGCATGTTGTTCACTGCCGGACAGGCAGCTTAGAAACCGGTCTTTTTCCACGGAGCAAGACTCCCCGCGTTCACTGCCGGACAGGCAGCTTAGAAAGCCTGTCGTCACTATTAGTGTGTGGAATTTCCGTTCACTGCCGGGCAGGCAGCTTAGAAAGTGAAAGACACTGGCACGGGGCGCTGCCCGGAGTTCACTGCCGGACAGGCAGCTTAGAAAAACAGCGAAAAACTCATTAAACTTTTGAATTTACGGGAGTATGGGCATAGGCAAAGCCACTTGCGTGACCTCAGAGGGATCATTTAACAAAGAGACTGATTTAGCAACAGAATCTGTCGCAAATTATCTATAACCAGACTGATGCAACCGGGCTGTGACCCCGGACTTGTCCAACTGCTCAAACACCAGGAGTAAACGCCTGGCATTCAATAATGGAGATATATGAAAGCAATAATGACAGTAGACAAACTTGAATTACGCAACATTAAGTCAATACGAGATTCAGGAAAAATAGGACACAACTTCGATCTGGTCGCTAAGTTGAAAGTCCAGTCACGCTCTATGGGAGCATTTTCTGGCGAAGGTATTGATTGTCCAGATTTACAATGGATTGAAACAGTAGATTGGTACAAGTTAGATACTAATGCAGACAAATGGATCCACGTAGGAACCAATCCAAATAATAAAGATTTATACAAAGCAAACTCAAAATCGCAAACATTTAAAACCTGGTGGGAAGAGTATCGCTACGCATTTGCAAGGGATACGAAGGGGTTTCCTGCTGCGCTTAAAAATGCTCATGAACGTGATGTAAAACATTGGATCGCACGTAACGGCTTTGAGTGGGAACTTCCAATCAGGGATATACCAAGTATGAGTTTGCTGGGAGGGTCTGGTGGCGGGGCTGGAGCCAGTCTCGTTGTTGGCGACACCCGCCGCCGTGTCATTCGTTTCGAGTTAGGTTTTACTGGATATTCATATCGAATATATTGTGCACAGATACTTGAAACAAGGGATGGAAAACCTAGCATTAATGCTTTTATTTAAAGAAAATTATCAAATATGGATTTGAATAACCAACAAAATTTTATCGACTGGAGAAAGTCATCACGTTTTCCCCAATGCATGAGTTAGATGTGTCAACGCCATTCAGGACGGGTCGGGCAGCTTAGAATGGCATTAGGCATTTAGCCCCATTTTTATTTGGTTCACTGCCGGACAGGCAGCTTAGAAAAACGAGAAGGTCAGAAGTCTGACTGTTATTCAGTTAACTGCCGTACAGGCAGAAAAATCCTCATTCTCTCGTCATAGATACATTTAATCGAACAAGTTAATTAATTCACTAATACATTGTCCGGGATGTTAATTGAAAGTATCACCTCTAAGAACATACAAAATATGAATATATTAATGCGTTGATGTTTTCGTAAATAGGTTTATTTTAATCCCGTTATTAAAATTGAAGGGAATTCAAAATGACTAACGCATTGATGCCTGCTGAGCTAAAAACGATCCTCCACTCCAAACGTTCTAATATTTATTACCTGCAATATTGCCGTGTGCTGGTTAATGGCGGGCGGGTTGAATATGTTACGGAAGAAGGCAACAAGTCGCTGTACTGGAATATCCCCATCGCCAATACCACTGTCGTGATGCTGGGAACCGGGACGTCGGTAACGCAGGCGGCGATGCGCGAATTTGCCCGTGCGGGTGTGCTGGTCGGGTTCTGTGGCGGCGGCGGAACGCCACTTTATTCGGCGAATGAAGTCGAAGTGAATGTCTCCTGGCTGACGTCTCAGAGTGAATACCGTCCGACGGAATATCTTCAGCAATGGGTCAGTTTTTGGTTCGATGAACAGAAACGGCTGGCCGCCGCAGTGGCGTTTCAGAAAGTGCGCAGTGAGCAAATTCGTAAACACTGGTTAAGCGCAACGATGGTTCGAGAAGACGCTTTCCAGCTGGATACCGCCCGTACAGAATCCCTGTTGCAGCGGTTTGAGCAAAGGCTGACGCAGTGCCAGAACACGGGTGAACTGATGGCGCAGGAAGCCGTGCTGACAAAAGCCTTATATAAGCTGGCCGCCACGGCAGCGCGCTACGGCGACTTTACGCGGGCAAAACGCGGCGGCGGTGTTGACGTCGCTAACCGTTATCTCGATCACGGCAACTATCTGGCGTACGGGCTGGCTGCGACGGCGGTCTGGGTTATTGGCCTGCCGCACGGTCTGGCGGTCATGCATGGCAAAACACGGCGCGGCGGGCTGGTATTTGATGTCGCAGACTTAATTAAAAATGCACTGATCCTGCCACAGGCTTTTATTGCTGCCATGAACGGCGAAGACGAGCAGGAATTTCGTCAGCGTTGTCTGAGCAATTTCCAGCGTGCGGATGCGCTCGACATTATGATTGAAACGGTGCAGGACGTTGCACATGAAATAAGCCAGCAACCATGAATATATTACTGGTATCCGAATGTAATAAAAAAGCGCTGACCGAAACACGGCGGATCATCGATCAGTTTGCTGAGCGCAAGGGCGAGCGGACGTGGCAAACGGCGATAACCATGGAAGGGCTGAATACATTAAGGCGAATACTCAAGAGAACGGCGCGCAGAAATACGGCGGTGGCCTGTCACTGGATCAAATCAAATAATCAGACAGAAGTGCTTTGGGTTGTCGGAAATATTCGTAAGTTTAATGATAAAGGCTCGGTACCCACTAATACGACGCAGCGGGATATAGTAAAGTCCGGCAGCGAAAATGCTTTTCACAGTATGCAGACTATCGGATTACTGGCCGCTATCGCCGGGCTTTTTCATGATTTTGGCAAAGCCAGTCAGTTGTTCCAGAATAAGCTCCGCGGGAAGGGGAAAGGCTTTGAACCGTTCAGGCACGAATGGGTGTCTGTTCGTTTATTCCAGGCATTTGTCGGCCAGCAGACCGATGAACAATGGCTGACCCGTTTGCAGCATGTCAGTGCTGAAGACGAATACGTCATGATACAAAACCTGGCCCGCAATAATGCCAGCCACAGTTATAACAGCCCGCTGGAAAGTCTGCCGCCGGTCGCGCGTCTGGTGGCCTGGCTGATTGTTTCGCATCACCGCCTGCCGGTGTATCCGCGTCGAAACGATAACTACACTAATCCGCCGCAACTTTCCGATATTCAGCACTGGCAGGATAAACAATTTGCGCCGTGCTGGAATTCCACCAATATGGATGCGCCGTGGACGGCAAAAGAACAACGCGCTGTCTGGCAATTCCCGCACGGTACGCCGATGCAAAGCGCGATTTGGCGCAGCAAAGCGCACAAATTTGCCGCACGCGCGCTGCAATTGCCGCTGTTTACTTCGCCTCATATCGCACCTGAACATCGTTTTACCCGCCATCTCGCACGGCTGGTACTGATGCTGGCTGACCATTTGTACTCTTCGCTGGATGCGACAGCGGGCTGGCAGGATCCGGCGTTTTTGCCCATTGCCAACACCGGCACCAGACAACATCTTGATGAGCACAATATTGGCGTTAGCCAGAACGCATGGTTGCTGGCGCGCAGTCTGCCTTATCTGCGGGATACTTTACCGGCCATCACGCGGCATAAAGGATTTAAAAAACGCGCTCAGCAGGAGACATTTCGCTGGCAGGATAAAGCATTCGACTTAACCTGCGGACTGCGGGAAAACGCCCGCCAGCAGGGATTTTTCGGCGTCAATATGGCCTCGACCGGTTGCGGGAAAACGCTGGCGAATGCGCGGATCATGTACGGGCTGGCGGATGAAAAACGTGGTTGTCGTTTCTCTGTCGCGCTTGGTCTGCGGACACTGACTCTACAGACCGGTGACGCACTGGGCGAGAAACTGCATCTCGATAAAGAAGATCTGGCAGTGCTGATCGGCTCGCAGGCGGTAAAGCAGTTGCATCAGCTTCATCACGATACCGCCGACATAAAGAATACCGGCAGCCAGTCTGCGGATGAACTCTTTGCTGAGCATCAGTATGTGCGTTACGACGGTTCGCTTGATACCGGCCAGTTAGGGCAGTGGCTCAAAGGTAAAGACGCTCTCCTGAAACTCATCAGCGCGCCGGTTCTGGTGACGACGATCGACCATCTGATGCCTGCCTGTGAAAGCCTGCGCGGCGGTCATCAGATTGCCCCGATGCTCAGGCTGCTGACTTCTGATCTGGTTCTCGACGAACCCGATGATTTTGATATGGCTGATTTGCCTGCATTGTGCCGGTTAGTGAACTGGGCGGGAATGCTGGGTTCACGGGTGTTGCTTTCATCGGCTACGCTGGCACCGGCGCTGGTGCAGGCATTATTCAGTGCGTATGTCGCAGGGCGGAAAGCGTATCAGCAAGCCTGCGGGCAGCCTGATTTGCCGGTGAACGTGTGCTGCGCGTGGTTTGATGAATTTAATGTCGCGGAAGGTCAGCATATGACCGGCAAATCTTACGGACAACAGCACCGCGAATTTGTGGCAAAACGGGTGCCTTTACTGCAACAGGCCAGCCCGCTGCGTCAGGCATCGCTGGTCACGGTGTCACCGGAAAGCGCCCGTGAGAATGATGTAGTCAATGCGGTGTCCGCGCGGGTTCATCAGTCGTTACTGGAACTGCACAATGCGCATCACAAAGGCAAAAAACTCACCGTCGGTATTGTCCGTATGGCTAACATCGATCCGCTGGTCGCGGTGGCAAAATGTCTGATGACAACGCCGTCTCCGGCAAATTTACAACTGCATTATTGCGTCTATCACAGCCAGTATCCGCTGGCGATGCGGGCTCATATCGAAAACCGTCTTGATGTGATGCTGACCCGCCATGACGAAGACGCTGTCTGGCAGGTGAAAGAAGTGCGTAAGGCTTTGGCCGCGCATCCGGAAAAGCAGCATATTTTTGTCGTGCTCGCGACTTCTGTTGCGGAAATCGGAAGAGATCATGATTACGACTGGGCCATCGCTGAGCCCAGTTCCATGCGTTCGCTTATCCAGCTCGCCGGACGTGTTCAGCGCCATCGTCAGTCAGTCCCGCAAACACCCAATATTCATATCCTGCATAAAAACGTTAAGGCACTGGAAAAGAAAACGCCAGCCTACTGCAAGCCGGGTTTTGAAAGCGGCGGTAATGCCTTTGCCAGCCACGACCTGCACGATTTACTGCGACCGGAAGAATACGAAACTCTCAGCGCCATTCCGCGTATACAAGAGCGGGAAACAGCGGATCCTCTGCTGAGCATGACCGATATGGAACACGGACGATTATGGCCGGAGTTACTTGGGAGAAAGCCCTGCGGCGACAACTATGCCGCCCGCTGGTGGCGTGATCACGCCGACTGGTGCGGCGAATTACAACAGCGAACCCCCTTCCGCCAGTCAGCACCCGATCAGCAATATTATTTGTGGCTGGAGGAAGAGGGCGACGAGCCGCGTTTTCGACAACCGGATGAGGGAACTGAAGGCTGGAAGGATAGCAGCGGATTTAAGGCCATTGATCAGGAATATGCCGAAGGTGTCAGTCCGTGGATGGAGATGAACTGCGAAACGCTCTATCAGGGTCTGGCAGACAGTTTCGGCTGGGAACTTGACCGCGTCAGTAAAACGTTTGGAGAAATCTGTTTAGCCGACGACGAAAACAAACGGTGGCACTGGCACGAAGCGTTAGGGGTGTTTGGTGCACTCGATTAATCAAGGAGAGAACATGGAAACACATGGATTAAGTCAGTTTATTACCGGTTACATCAACGACCGCTGTCAGCTCAAACTGGAAGCGTTCAATAAAACCGCTGACAAGCAGCTTTCCGCTGCCAGCGCGGAAGAGAAATCCGGGCTCGAGCAACAGCTTTTTGAACAACGTCGTGAGCTGGAAAAGAAATATGAAGTTCGTACCTGGCTGACCGATGCCGCCGCGCGCGCGGGGCAAATCAGTCTGGTGACACACGCGGTAAAATATTTTCATGGTGATGCTAAAGGCAGCAGCGTTTACAGCACAGTGAGAAATAATGAAACGGCTTATCTGACAACGGCAACGTTACCTTCACCCGCGGTGGATGCCGTAGGGAATTCCGCCGCGCTGGATGTGGCGAAATTGCTGCAAACGGAACACGAAGGTGATTCTCTGCTTGCCAGCCTCAAACGCGGTGACTTTTCGGCGCTGACGGCGTTAGCTGAAAATGAGATGCAGGCACAGCAATGGATCAGCGGTTTTATGCAGGCGCTGTCGGATAAAACGCTCTCGACGCACCAGCTTGCCAAACAGCTTTATTTCCCCGTTTCCGACGCGGGCGAATACCACCTGCTTAGTCCGCTGTATTCTTCTTCACTGGCTCATGCTTTGTATCAGCGCATCAGCCATGCACGTTACAGCGAAGCCTCGGTGGCTGCCCGCAAAGCGCGACGTGAAGGGCTCTGGAATTCCGAAGCCGTTCAGTATTTTCCTGATCTCGCGGTGCAAAATATGGGAGGCACCAAGCCGCAAAATATCTCCTACCTGAACAGTGCTCGTGGCGGCAAAAATCATCTTCTGCGCTGTGCGCCGCCGCAGTGGCAGCAATCCCTTAAGCCACCGGTCTCACATAAAACCTTTCTGACGGCGGTGTCCCCCAAAGTCACCCGTGTCGTCTCTGATCTGCGTCGTTATCTGCACACGGTGTATGAACGCGATAACACAATGGAAATCCGCCAGCAGCGCGCCGAATACGTGGATGAACTGATCGGCATGATCTTCAGCTATGCCGCTGAGATTCAGTCACTGACAGATCTTCAGGGCTGGAGCCAGCAGGAAGACTGCGTTCTGAAAGCGGCACACCAGCTCTGGCTCGATCCGTTACGTCAGCGCACCGACCCTGATTTTAAACTCCGGCGTGAAGGTGGTGAGTGGATCAGTGAGATTGCTGAGGATTTTGCCCACTGGCTCAACACTCGTCTGAAACAGGACGAAAAGCTGAATGTTGGTGCAGTCGAATTCCGCGAATGGTCGGTGTTAATGCGCAGACGTCTGCGGGAATTTGATGCCGCTCAGCAGGAGAATTGGCAATGAGTTATCTGGTTGTTCTGCCTCATATTCAGGTCGAAAACGCCAATGCGATTTCTGGTCTGACCTACGGTTTTCCGGCGATCACGCATTTTCTTGGGTTTACCCATGCACTTTCGCGGCAGGTTCAGCAAAGCCACGGGCTGCGATTCACTGGCTGCGGCGTGGTGTGTCATCAGCATCAGGTTCAGGCCTATCAGGCCAGCGAACGGGGTGACCATTACTTTGCGCTGACGCGAATTCCGCTGACCAGAGAAGCGAAAACCGCGCCTTTCAATGAAGAAGGGCGGATGAACATGACCGTTACGCTGTTTGCAGAGTGTGAAGGGAGCATTGCGCATGGCGATGGCGGCGCCAGAGAACTGGAGCAACATCTGCAATCGTTGTGTGTTGCTCAGCGGCTGGCGGGCGGTACGGTGACCTCCATGAAACCGGTACGGGTAATGGCGATGCCGCAGAATGGCGATGAATTACAAAACATCACCCGTCGTGAAATGTATCGCGCATTGCCGGGTTTCGCGCTGGTTGACCGCTCAGAACTGCTGGCGCAGCACTTTACCGAACGTCAGGCGCAGGATCCGCAGGCGGAAATGATCGACGCGTGGCTGGATTTCTCGACGATTACTTTCCGTGCTGAACAGCAGGAGGATGACTCTGTGCAATGGCAATACCAGCCGAAACCCGCGAAAGGTTATCTGGTGCCGCTGATGGTGGGATTCACCCCGATTTCGCCGCTATATGCGCCCGGCGACGTGGCAAAAACCCGTGATCCCTCAACGCCGTTCCGCTTTGTCGAAGCTGCTTATGGCGTCGGTGAATGGCGCAGTCCGCACCGTGTCACCGATATTCATCAGCTTATCTGGCGTTACCCCGCCGGCACTGAACACTACATCTGCAGCCACGCTAAACCGCTGCAGGAAGCCGACTTAACTGAACAAGATCACTCCGATTTCTAATCATTGAAACAAGGAAAGCACAATGACCAAAACCACCGTAAAAACCGCATCAGTCCTCGCCTTTGAACGCAAACTGGCAAACTCAGATGCGCAGATGTTTGCCGGTAACTGGAAGGATTCAAACGACGCCGGAAAATGGCAACCGATCGAAATTCAGGAAAAAGCCGTGCGTGGCACCATTTCCAATCGCATGAAAAATGCCGCTTCCACTGATCCCACCAAACTGGATGCCGAAATCCAAAAACCTAACCTGCAACGTGTTGATGTCGCGGCGCTGCCGTTCGATGCCGATACCCTGAAGCTGCGCTTTACCCTGCGCGTGCTGGGCAATCTGTCGTCGCCGTCCGTGTGTAACGATCAGGATTATCAGGCCGCACTGACTGCAGTGATTGATGGTTATCGCACTGAACAGGGTTTTGGCACACTGGCCGCACGTTATGCGGAAAACCTGGCGAACGGGCGTTTTCTCTGGCGCAACCGTATCGGCGCGGAAGGCATTGCCGTTCATGTCACGCACAATAATCAGCGCTGGGAATTTGAGGCGGACGGATACAATCTGCGCCAGTTCAGTCAGCCCACCGGCAGTCTGGCTGAACTGGCGGCAGTGATTGAGCAGGGGCTGAGTGGCAAAGAATCTGTGTTACTGACCGTTGAAGCTTTTGTCCGTTTAGGGGAAGGTCAGGAAGTATTCCCTTCACAGGAACTGGTTTTAGACTCAAGCCGTGAAAGCAAGAAAAGCAAAATCCTCTATCAGGCGGGCGGCATTGCGGCGCTGCATTCACAGAAAATCGGCAATGCGCTGCGTACAATCGATGACTGGTATCCCGATGCGGCAGAACTTGAACTCGGCCCGATTGCCGTCGAACCTTATGGCTCTGTAACCAGCAAAGGCAAAGCCTATCGCCAGCCAAAGCAAAAAATGGATTTTTACACCCTGCTGGATAACTGGGTGACGAAAGACAAAAAGCCAGACACAGAGCAACAGCATTACGTGATGGCGACGCTGATCCGTGGCGGCGTCTTCGGCGAGAAAGGCGAGTAAGGGGCGAGCATGGAGAATTATCAGGAAATCCGCGTTCTGCCCGATCCGGAATTTGGCAGCGATCTGCTGATGGCGGCGCTGTTTGCCAAATTGCATCGCGCGCTGGGGCAACATGCTGCGGGTAAAATTGGCATCAGTTTTCCACATTACAGGCAGAAACCGGGCGACATCATCCGCTTGCACGGTACGGCCGCGAGGCTGACAGTCTTCGGCAAGACCTTATGGATGAAGGGGCTGAATGACCATGTGGCTATCAGCGAAATCCGCGATGTCCCTGCGGATGCTCAACATTGCTGCTTTAGCCGTGTGCAGGTGAAAAGCAGCGCAGAAAGACTGCGCCGCCGGTCTGTGAAAAGAGGCCGGTTAAGCGAAGAGGAAGCTCTTGAGCGTATCCCCGACAGCAAATCGCAAATCACTTCACTGCCGTTTATTCACGTGAAAAGTCTCTCGACCGGTGAAGCATTCAGATTGTTTATCCGGCGTGGGGCGTTGTTAACAGAACCTGTTGAAGGGGTGTTTGGGGCATACGGGTTGAGTGCGGTGGCGACCGTGCCGTGGTTTTGAGGGCAAGCTCTTAAGGTCAAGGTCGTGGGCTCGCCGCCCACACTGGCCCAGAGACCCGCAGTCGCGCGGGCCTCTGGACTCCACGCTCTTTTCACTGCGCGCTGTCGCAGGCACGATGGACATGTTTCGCGGCTCCTGTGTGTGGCGCAAAATCTTGCCGCGTTGCGGTGCCTTCACTCGGTCCTGAAGCCTCCGGTCTTCAGGCCGCTCCGTTCAGCAAGATTTTTGAACACGCCAGTCCAGAACGAATAAAACCTTCGTTCTGATTCTTTCGCAAAATCCAATGCGGAAGGGTGTTGTCTTTCCCCTTCCCCTGCGAAGGGGAAGGCCGGGATGGGGTATTAATGGCATCTCAGAAATAACCCTCTTTTTGGGGCTGTTCCTAACTCATTGATTTTAATTGTGGGTAAAAGCTTGAGGAAAAAGAGGGTATTTCTGCCTAAACAGAGATAATCTTTTACAGTTCAATGCGTAAACTTGAAAACCTAAATGTTCACTGCCGCATAGGCAGCTTAGAAACAGGCACCCACAATTGCCATTCTTAATCTGTCGTTCACTGCCGCATAGGCAGCTTAGAAATTCTCCGCTACTTTCGCAATGGCGTGACCAGCGTTCACTGCCGCATAGGCAGCTTAGAAAAAAAGAGGGTGATATCCCTTTAAAATCAACAAGTTAACTGCCGCATAGGCAGCTTAGAAAAGAACCGCATAGAAAGCGCCCCCAGCCTTCCTGTTCACTGCCGCATAGGCAGCTTAGAAAAGAGCAATGAAAGCCAAGGCCAAAACAGACGCGTTCACTGCCGCATAGGCAGCTTAGAAAGACAATCTGATACGAGCTGAAACGGTCTTGCCGTTCACTGCCGCATAGGCAGCTTAGAAATGAATAACATTCAGGGCAAGAAGATAGTCAGAGTTCACTGCCGCATAGGTAGCTTAGAAAGAACGGCTTGCGCCGATGGCAATCGGTGATGTGTTCACTGCCGCATAGGCAGCTTAGAAAGTTCACCGAGATCCGCAATTCGATTATTGCTTGTTCACTGCCGCACAGACAGCTCAAGATCGCAGGTCAATGCCGGTGGGCGCGTTCTGATGACTGAGAACAGGCGTTGTAAAATTAATTAATACTAAGATCTGATTTAAAGATGCCTGCTAATCATCATCATTATTAATTAAAGCAGGCATTTATAAAAAATCATCAGGAGTTATTATTTCGTGCAATAAACTCTTGCTTCACGAGGTGTGTATATTCCTAAAGTGACGATACGCAGGAATACATCCATTCCTGATTCCTGAACTTCAGTACGAACAACTTTATTTGCGCTGCCACAAATTTTTGCTGCGTCTATGGTATGTTCTTGTCCAATGCCATTAACGAAGAAAGCTTGTCTGGTGACATGAGCGGGTTGCTCTGCAATACCATCATTTAATTTGAATGTCTGTTGAGCACAGCCTGACAATGCAGTAACAGCAAGAACCGAAATAATAAATTTTTTCATGATAACTCATGTTGATAATAAAGAAGTGAAATCATATATTCTGGCCTGTTGATACTTTTACAAATCCGACCACTCACTATTATTAGTTATTAAAGTAAATGGTTTAGTCTGGGTTGAACTATGTGAGGATTTTCTGTGTTGTATTAAAGGATAGTAAAGGTTATTAGCCGGTTGCGTTTTTAATATGAATGATAATCAATAATATTCAGCTGTTATATTAATAATAAACGCTTCGCATTTATGCGGGTCACGGTTGGGCTGACAATTTACTGCCGTAAAGCCAGCCTCTGAACGCAAAATTCACCCCACCAAATCCCGCTCAACAAACCCTTTACGCCATTGTGTTGGTGTCGTCCCCAGCCACTGGCGAAAATGGTGACGCAACGTTTCCGGCGATCCAAAACCGGCCTGTTCGGCGACGCGGTCAATACTCAGTGTGCCGTTTTCCAGCAGGGCGCAGGCTTTTTCCAGCCGTACGCTCAGCATCCATTCGCCGGGCGTGGTGCCGGTTGCATCATGGAAACGACGCAGGAAGGTGCGGCGGCTCATTCCGGCTTGTGCAGCTAGCTGATCAATGACCATGGGCGTATTGAGATGGCTGCGCAAATCATCAAGCAGCGGGGCGAGCGTTTTTGCCGGATGCCTCGGAACGGGTTGCTGGATCAGCTGTGCCTGATTTCCTTCACGCAATGGCGGTGTCACCATCCGGCGTGCCGTGCGATTCGCCACTTCAATGCCGTAATCGCGGCGGATCAGATGCAGACACAAATCGACGCCCGCCGCACCACCGGCAGAGGTGATGATGCTGCCTTCATCGACATAAATCATGCCGTGCTCAACCTGCACTTTCGGGAATCTTTGTGCCAGAACATCGGTGCTGTTCCAGTGTGCAGTGGCGCGTTTGCCGTCCAGTAAACCGGCAGCGCCCAGCACGAAACTGCCCGCGCAGATCGATACAATCCGCGTGCCGTTGCTGTGCGCTTTTTGCAGCGCCGCAATCAGCCGGTCAGAGGCCGGTTCGTGGATGCTTCGCCAGCCGGGGATCACAATCGTTCCGGCATCTTCCAGCAGCTCCAGCCCGCCATCGACCACCAGCCGCACGCCGCCTTGTGCGCCGAACGTCCCTTCCTCGACCGATGCGACGGCTAAGTCGTACAACGGCTCGCCGGTGATTTCATCGGCGCGGCCAAAGGCTTCGACGGCAGTGCCGAATTCGAAGGTACACAGACATTCATAGGCCAGCAGTACCAGCCGCCGGTTACGCGGAACAGGGTTGCGCGGGGAAGACATCAGTGTCAGAGCAGCTTTTTGCATACAGGGAAAACCATCAGGTTGGCATAATATTGACGATACATGGCACACGGGCTGATTTCTACTGTGCCGCCAATCTTTCATGCTGTGTGTCTTTAACTCATCGCAGGATTTAAGCATGAAGAACACACTGGCGCTGATGGCCGTCTGCCTCGCTGCACTGATGTCCGGGCTGGAGATTTCCAGCGTTCCCGTTTTATCACCGGTACTTGAACAGGAGCTGCATGCCAGCTTCCGCGAACTTCAGTGGATCATGAACGCCTATACGCTGGCCTGTACCACGGTGCTGATGGCGACCGGTACGCTGGCGGACCGCTATGGACGGAAACGGGTTTTTATTATCAGTATTATCGCCTTCGGGCTGACTTCGCTGATGTGTGGTCTTGCCACAAGTTCGCAATGGCTTATAGCCGCGCGTTTCGCACAGGGACTGAGCGGTGGCGCAATGCTGACGTGTCTGATTGCGATTTTGTCTTCGCAATTTCCGCAAGGAAAAGCGCGCAGTCAGGCATTCGCCGCATGGGGGATTACGTTTGGTTTCGGGCTGGGATTTGGCCCGATCATCGGCGGCATGCTGGTCGCGTGGCTTAACTGGCGCTGGGTGTTTCTGGTTCATGTCTTTATCGCCATATTGACCCTGATTCTGGCGCTGAAAAATGTGGTGGAATCCCGTGACGGACAGGCCAAAAAATTGGATCTCGGCGGGTTGATCACGCTGTCGGTCACGGTCATGGGCGCAACTTTTCTCATTACTCAGGGCAGCAGCCTGGGCTGGGGCAGCGTCATCGCGCGTACCGTTCTGCTGGTAACCGCCCTCAGTGCGGCGATGTTTATCTGGATTGAAAAACGTCATCCGCATCCGATGTTTGATTTCTCGGTATTCCGCGTCCGCGCATTTTCCGGTGCGCTGATGGGCTCAGTGGGCATGAATTTCAGCTTCTGGCCACTGATGATTTATCTGCCGGTGTATTACCAGAGCGGACTGGGTTATGACAGCGTCACGACCGGTCTGGCATTGCTGGCCTACACGTTGCCCACGTTGCTGATGCCACCGGTCGGTGAAAAACTGACCGCACGTTTTGGCGCGTCCCGCCTTATCCCGTTTGGGTTATTCACTATCGGCGCGGGCTTTATCCTGATGCAAATCGCCGTCGTTCATCATCTGAGTTTATTGCCGGGCGCACTGCTGGCTGGCATGGCGCTCGGGCTGACCAATACGCCGGTCACGAACACTACCACCGGTTCCGTCGCAGCGAACCGTGCGGGAATGGCGTCGGGTATTGATATCAGTGCGCGGCTGATCACGCTGGCTGTCAACATTGCCCTGATGGGAAGTCTGCTGGTGGCAGGAATTGCCGCCAGCCTGAAAAAAGTTATGCCGGCAGCGGGAGATTTGTCTTCACTGGCAGAACGTATCGCAGGCGGATCGGTGGTTGAAGGATTACAAACTGCGCAGATTGCTCAGGCGCTGACGGATGGCTTTGCCGTCATTCTGATCTATGGCGCGGCGGGTGTGTGGATCCTGGCGCTGATGAGTTATTTGCTCTTTAACGATAAGGGTCGGCGTAAAACGGTAACGTGCGAGCCGTACTGACTTTAAAAATCAGCGTTGCAGAATGTGTCGCGCTGTTTTGCGTAACCTCTTCCATTTGCCTGAAAAATAATCATTTTTCTTGCGCATCATTTTACTGCTTATGGCGTTATAGCCCTGCGGGACGGGGCTTAACGAAAACAAACGGGAAGCCAAATGATAATTTGATTAAGTACGACAACTGGCGTACATTGAGGCCACATGAGTTTCAGAGAGATCAAATGGAAGGTGATCGAATGTTTAAAGAATGGAAATATTGAGTTTGAGGCACGACGCGGGATTCAGCTTAAGAATTTGTTGAGTACGGGCGACATCTCGCCCTATGAAGTGGCTGCCTTAATCGGCAGGGCATCTGGAGATAATTATCAGATTCGTCCCTACCATTTTGACAGCAGTATTGATGTCCATATCATCACTGTCAGTAGTGCCGGAGTACCCTGGTACATCAAGTGGTACTTTACAGAGCCTACCAGTGTTTTTATCAGCGTTCATCATTAAGGAAGAATATGATTATTTATAAAGTCGGAGACGAGAAAAAGGCGGTGTGTAACGTCTGTGAGGCTTTCCGCACGGTGAGTTATCAGCTGCGCGATGTACCGTTCGATGACGGCAGCGGTATGGTGAAAAATATCATCGCGGGCGTGTGTAAAACCTGCGACAACGTCGCGGTGATCCCTTATCAGTCTGTGCCTGCTATCAAAAAGCAGTTGCAGATACAACGCAAAGCAGTGGAAAGCCGTGTGCCTGCGCACATGATTGATCTGCTGAACATGGCGAGTGCGGAATTGGGGGCAACCCCTGATTTCGTGCCGTTACTGCTTAAATATTATATCCATCATCTGGCTTCCAGTCCGCAAGGCGCAATGCGTCTGGTGACTTTGCTGACGTCCGAACTGGCGACCGGTCTGGCGAACAAGCGTCTTTCCCTGAAAGGGCGCGAAATCGGCAATGATATCGAAAAACTCAAAAATCTGTCCCAAATCGACAACACCACCGAATTACTCAAAGGCGTGGTGCTGACCATCCATAACGATCTGCTGGTCAACCCTGACGCTCAACGCATCGCGCTGTTGAAGAGTTTTGTCGCCACTGTTGCCTGACCCCTCGCGTCTCCCCGAAAAAATCCGATCCTCATCACATAAAGTTCCCTCACTTTCTGCCGATAACTATTAAAGATAAATCCAATTCAAAAAGGAACAACATGTTTAACCGTATGAAAGTGGTCACGGGGATCGTGATCTTACTGGTGGTCTTCGGTGCTTTACAGTTGGTATCCGGTGGCCTGTTCTTTAAATCGTTGAAGACAGACAAAGACAACTTCACCACGTCTCAGCAGATCCGCTTACAGCAGGCAGAATTTAACGCCAGCTGGATTTATCTGCTGCAGACCCGTAACACGCTCAACCGGGCGGGTATCCGTTTCATGCTCGATGCTAACCAGATGGGCAGTGGTGCCACGGTGAAAGAGCTGATTGATACGGCGACGAAAGATCTGCAAATCGCCGATCAGCATTTCGCCAACTATCAAAAAATCCCGGTGGATGCGAGCCAGAATCCGCAGTTCGCCGCCGATGCCAAAAAGCAGTATCAGGTTCTGCATGATGCGCTTTCTGAACTGATTGAGCTGATTGGTCTGGGCCGCATCAACGACTTCTTCGAACAGCCTACACAGCAGTATCAGGACAACTTCGAAAAAGCGTTCGTGACCTATATCGACCAGAACGATCACCTGTACAACGACGCGGTGAAAGTGAGTGAAAACTCCTTCAAACACGCAATGTGGATGCTCGGCAGTGTCCTGATTGTCTTGCTGGTCTTCATCATTCTGGCCTGGACCGGCGTGCAGCGGATCCTGATCCATCCTCTGAAAAATATCGTTGAGACCATCCGCAAAATTGCGACCGGTGATCTCACGCATGAAATAGTCGTGAAAAGCCGTAATGAAATCGGCCAGCTTGCCGATAGTCTCAGGTACATGCAGGACGAACTGATCCGCACGGTTACCGGCGTGCGTCACGGTGCTGATGCTATTTACAGCGGCGCGAGCGAAATTTCGGCGGGTAACAGTGATTTATCTTCCCGTACCGAAGAACAGGCATCGGCGCTGGAAGAAACTGCCGCCAGCATGGAACAGCTGACCGCGACCGTGAAACAGAACGCCGAAAACGCCCGTCAGGCCAGCCAGCTGGCACTGAGCGCGTCAGAAACCGCGCAGAAGGGCGGCAAAGTGGTGGCAAACGTGGTTGATACCATGAATGACATCGCCAGCAGCTCGAAGAAAATCACCGACATCACCGGTGTGATCGACGGAATTGCCTTCCAGACCAACATTCTGGCACTGAACGCCGCGGTTGAGGCCGCCCGTGCAGGTGAGCAGGGACGTGGATTTGCGGTTGTGGCAGGTGAAGTGCGTACCCTGGCGCAACGCAGCGCGCAGGCAGCAAAAGAAATTAAAGGGCTGATTGACGATTCTGTCAGCCGCATTAATACCGGTTCAGTACTGGCAGAAAGTGCCGGCGAAACCATGAATGACATGGTGAATGCCGTCACACGTGTGACTGACATTATGGGCGAAATCACCTCGGCATCTGATGAACAGAGCCGCGGGATCGAGCAGGTCGCACAAGCTATTACTGAAATGGATCGGGTGACGCAGCAGAACGCCTCACTGGTTGAAGAATCCGCTTCCGCTTCGGCGGCACTGGAAGAGCAGGCCAGCCTGCTGACGCAATCTGTGGCCGTGTTTACGCTGAGTCAGACCACAAATAACAACGTGCGCCAGAACCCGGCCTCTTCGGCAAGGCTGCCTCTGTTGACTCCGAACCTTTCAGGTTCTAAAGCCGGAAAAGGTGGAGCACAAAGTACAGATTTAACTGAGAACTGGGAAACCTTCTAAGCACGTACATCAACATCGCTACCCAAACTAGTCAGGTTTGCAGAAAGGCGGCAAACGAGGAAACCCCGAGGAGCTTACTTCAGTAAGTGATTCGGGGACTCAGTGCAGCCAACGACTCTGCAGACCTGAATAACAAGGGTATTAAGACATAAGGTGCCGGTCAGGGCTGACACCTAACGAGGTTATCCATGTTTAAGCACATCCGTGTGTCCACCTGCATGTTTTTGTTATTGATCGTATTTTTTGTGATGCAACTGGTGAGCAGTGGCTTATCACTTTATGCCGCCCACACGGATAAAATGAATTTTGAGCAGATATCGAATACTGCTGAGCAGCGTGACGCGCTGAACCAGAGCTGGTCATATCTGCTACAAACCCGCAACACACTGAACCGCGCGGCCACGCGTCTGGCGCTGAAACAGCCTCAGGAAACCGTGACGCAACTGATGGTTGACGCGAAAAACAGCCTTAAGAGTGCTGAAGATTCTTACGCTGCTTTCCTGGCGCTGCCACGCAGAACCGAAAAGGCTTCCGAGCTGACCACCGTTAACAAAGCCAGCTACGAAGCACTGCACGGCATGTTGCAGGTGCTGATTGATTCGTTATCGCGCGGTGACATGGAGGCGTTTCTCGCCAGTCCGACGCAAAAATATCAGGATCAGTTCCAGCAGGAAGTTGGCAATTATGTCGCCTATGTCAGTGGCCGTTTCCAGCAGGCACAGACCCAGACTGCGGCGTCTTATCAGAGCGTGATGATCAACACCACGGTGATCACCCTGTTGTTGCTGGCGCTGACCGCACTGGCGCTGGTCGTTACCCGCCGGATCCTGTTCCGTCCGCTGACCACTATGCGTGCCCATTTTGACCGTATCGGTTCCGGCGATATTTCTGCGCCGATCGTGGCGGAAGGGCGCTACGAAATCAAAGTGATGCTCGAAAGTCTGCAACAGATGCAGACCTCGCTGGCAGAAACGGTGCGTACCGTACGCCACGGCGCTGACACCATGTTCGCTGGCCTGAAAGGCATCGCTGCGGGCAATACCGATTTGTCTTCGCGTACCGAACAACAAGCCTCTGCGCTGGAAGAAACGGCCGCCAGTATGGAACAGCTGACCGCCACCGTGAAGCAGAACGCCGAGAACGCCCGTCAGGCGACACAGCTGGCGCGTGATGCCTCAAATACCGCAGAAAAAGGCGGTGAACTTACCGGCAATGTGGTGAAGACCATGAATGACATCGCGGGCAGCTCGAAAAAAATCAGTGCCATTACCAGCGTGATTGATGGCATTGCGTTCCAGACCAACATTCTGGCGCTGAACGCCGCCGTTGAAGCCGCCCGTGCCGGTGAGCAGGGTCGCGGATTTGCGGTGGTAGCCGGTGAAGTGCGCAGCCTCGCGCAGCGTAGCGCACAGGCCGCGAAAGAAATCAAAGCGCTGATTGATGAATCTGTCAGCCGCGTCAGCCAGGGTTCCGTGCTGGTGGAATCCGCCGGTAACACCATGGATGACATCGTTCGCGCCGTGACGCGCGTGACCGACATCATGGGCGAAATCGCCTCAGCCTCTGACGAGCAAAGTCGCGGCATCGAACAGGTTTCTATAGCCGTCACGCAGATGGATCAGGTGACGCAGCAGAACGCCACGCTGGTTCAGCAGGCCGCTTCTTCCACGCATACGCTGGAAGCGGAGTCTGAAAATCTGACCCGCGCGGTCTCGGTGTTCCGTCTTGCCTCTGCCGGGAGTGCTCAGCCGCGCCACAACGGTCCGGCGCAGGGCTTTACACCACGTCAGGTGGCGCAACCCGCTTTGATTGCGGCGCCCGCGCGAGCAGGTTCTGCGGATAACTGGGAAACCTTCTGATAAGGCCATCTGATGAAAAGTCGCGGATGAACAGTCAGCGGATGAAGAGTGAATTGGGTACCCGTTACACCACCTGTCCCTTTAATGGAGCTGCACCATGAATCAACCAGGCTCGCCAATGAGTGCTGATAACACTTCGATCATGGCACAGATGATCCAGCGTTTACCGCTGTCAGATACCCATTTTCGCCGGATAAGTGAACTTATCTATCAACGTGCTGGAATTGTACTGGCAGACCATAAACGCGAAATGGTCTACAACCGCCTGGTCCGGCGGTTGCGTATCCTCGGGCTGAACGACTTTGGCAGTTATATGGTGTTGCTGGAAAACGACAGCAACAGCCCGGAATGGCAGGCGTTTATAAACGCACTGACCACCAACCTGACGGCGTTTTTCCGTGAAGCACACCACTTCCCGATCCTGGCTGAGCATGCCCGTTCACGCCCGAATAATTACAGTGTGTGGAGCACGGCGGCGTCGACAGGTGAAGAGCCGTATTCCATCGCCATGACGCTCAGTGAAGCGCTGGGTCCGCGCATGGCGAGCTGCCGTATTCAGGCCAGTGACATTGATACGCAGGTGCTGGAAAAAGCTACGGCGGGCGTTTACCGGCTGGAAGAGTTGCGCACGCTCAGCCCGCAGCAGTTACAGAAATTTTTCCTCAAAGGCACCGGCCCTCACAGCGGCCTGGTGCGTGTGCGTCCCGAGCTGGCGCAGATGGTGGCTTTCCAGCAACTGAATTTGCTGGCGAACCAGTGGCAGCTTAACGGTCCTTTTGATGCGATTTTCTGCCGTAATGTGATGATTTATTTCGATAAAGAAACACAGGAGAAAATTTTACGCCGGTTTGTTCCGTTACTTAAACCGGGTGGTCTGATGTTTGCCGGACACTCCGAGAACTTCAGCCAAATCAGCCGGGAATTTTATTTGCGCGGTCAGACCGTCTACGGCCTCGCCAAGGAGAGGTAATGAATAAAATCAGAGTGTTGAGCGTCGATGATTCGGCGTTAATGCGTCAGCTGATGACTGAAATCATTAACAGCCATCCGGATATGGAAATGGTGGCGACTGCGCCGGATCCGCTGGTGGCGCGTGATCTCATCAAAAAATTCAACCCTGACGTACTGACGCTGGATGTTGAAATGCCGCGTATGGACGGACTGGATTTTCTGGAAAAGCTGATGCGCCTGCGCCCGATGCCGGTGGTCATGGTGTCGTCGCTGACCGGTAAAGGCTCGGAAATCACCCTGCGTGCGCTGGAGCTGGGGGCGATTGATTTCGTCACCAAACCGCAGCTGGGGATCCGCGAAGGCATGCTGGCTTACAGCGAAATGATTGCCGATAAAATTCGCACCGCGTCAAAAGCGCGTCTGAATAAAAGCGTCAATACCGAACAGCCGCGCATTCTCAGCCATACGCCGTTGCTGAGCAGTGAAAAGCTGATTGCGATTGGGTCATCGACCGGTGGCACCGAGGCTATCCGCCACGTGCTGCAACCGCTGCCGCCGACCTGTCCGGCGCTGATGATTACACAACATATGCCACCGGGTTTTACCCGCTCGTTTGCGGAACGTCTGAACAAGCTGTGTCAGATCACCGTGAAAGAGGCCGAAGACGGCGAACGCGTTTTGCCGGGGCACGCCTATATCGCGCCGGGCGACCGGCATATGGAACTGGCGCGCAGTGGCGCCAACTATCAGGTTAAGTTGAACGACGGTCCGGCAGTGAACCGCCATCGGCCGTCGGTTGACGTGTTATTCCGTTCGGTGGCGCAGTTCGCCGGACGCAATGCCGTCGGGGTGATCCTGACGGGAATGGGCAATGACGGCGCAGCCGGCATGCTCGAGATGCACCGCGCAGGGGCTTACACCCTTGCACAAAACGAAGCCAGCTGTGTGGTTTTCGGTATGCCTCGCGAGGCTATCGCCACCGGCGGCGTAAACGAAGTGGTGGATCTCAGCCAAATCAGTCAGCGGATGCTGGCACAAATATCAGCCGGTCAGGCATTACGTATTTAATTTTTCAGCCTTGTGCTGGGTAGCAAACCTTAGGAGTAGATAAAACATGGCCGATCCAAATCTGAGATTCCTGGTAGTAGACGACTTCTCTACCATGCGTCGTATCGTGCGTAACCTGCTGAAAGAGCTGGGCTTCAACAACGTTGAAGAAGCGGAAGACGGCGTTGATGCGCTGAACAAACTGCGTGCTGGCGGTTTTGACTTCGTGGTATCCGACTGGAACATGCCAAACATGGATGGTCTGGATCTGCTCAAAACCATCCGTGCAGATGGCGCGCTGGCTAAATTGCCGGTGCTGATGGTGACGGCAGAAGCGAAGAAAGAAAACATCGTTGCCGCCGCGCAGGCCGGTGCCAGTGGTTATGTCGTGAAACCATTTACCGCCGCCACGCTGGAAGAAAAGCTGGGCAAAATATTCGAAAAACTGGGCATGTAGGGGCACACCTATGGCAGAGATACCAATGCCTGCAAATGATGCAGCAACCGCGGGCGATATTATCGCCCGCATTGGGCAACTGACCCGTATGTTGCGTGACAGTATGCGTGAACTTGGCCTGGATCAGGCCATTGCTCAGGCAGCTGAAGCGATCCCGGATGCACGCGATCGTCTCGATTATGTGGTCACCATGACAGCGCAGGCCGCCGAACGTGCCCTGAACTGTGTGGAAGCCGCGCAACCTCGTCAGAACAAACTTGAATCTGCCGCGAAGAAACTTGATAAGCGCTGGGATGAATGGTTTGAGAATCCGATTGAATTATCGGATGCACGCGAGCTGGTGACAGACACCCGCAGCTACCTGAAAGAGATCCCTGAGCACACCAGCTTTACCAATGCTCAGCTGATGGAAATCATGATGGCGCAGGACTTCCAGGATCTGACCGGTCAGGTAATCAAACGCATGATGACCGTGGTTCAGGAAATTGAAAATCAGCTGTTGATGGTGCTGATGGAAAATATTCCAGAACAGCAGGTTAAGCAGAAACGCGAAACTGACAGCCTGCTGAACGGCCCGCAACTCGACGCTAACGGTGTCGGCGTGGTGGCCTCGCAAGAACAGGTTGATGATCTGCTGGATTCATTAGGTTTCTGATGAAGAACGTGTTGTACCCATCCGTTTTCTGTGACAGGGAGCGGATGGGATGTTGGCTCCCTTTCCTCCTTTTTTCCTCCCTGTGTCCCCGCAAACCCTTTGCATAACGTTTCCCTCAAATTATTTTTAAAATTTTTTGCCGTCTCAGGATCCGCTATTCTTAATATTATCTGAGAAATATCCTGCATCATAAATCAGGCAGATCTGGCATCGGGCACGGCTGAATTTATCCGGTGCGCTTTATCTTAATTTTATATCAGAAAACTCCTGTGACCTGTGTAATAGAACGGTTGATTTTGCTCGCTTCATGTCATTTCAGGTGTATTGCCCAATTAAAAAACCGCCGCTACAATGCGCCGCATCCGATAATGAAAGCCTGAATGTTTATATTCAAGGGGATTATTTCGGAGTGCAGGGGGACATGTTTTTATCATGCTTTCTCTGTGCGGGGAGTCACTGGAAACAGGTCAGTGAATAATATCTCCAGACTATTGTTATATTAATTCTAACTAAATAAGGATATCACAGATGAAAAAGATCAACATGAATGAAGCAAGCGCAATTGTTGGCGGTACTACGACTTGCGTAAACAGCTTTGAATTAAACCTGGTGGGTGATGCAACTGTTTGTAACGCAGTGAAAACCTGTACTGACAAAAATGGCGTTGTGACTAAAACCTTCACCGCTGCAGCAATCATCAACTGCGGTAACGTAGGCTGAGAAACATCCGTTTCTTATTAAATCAGAATAAATAGTTTTACTGTTTTTCTGACAGGGCGTTGTATTTCATATACAACGCCCGCCTGATATTTCCCCGGTGAGCGTCGCGTATTATTATTTCAGGATGAAAAGCCTCCCATGAAAAAAAGAATTCTGCCCATTCTGGCGTATACCGTTTTTGTCGCGGTTATTTCAGCGCTGATTACGACAGCCTGGATCCATTACCTTGTGCGCAACCAAACCAGCGATGACGGACAACAGGTTCTGACGTCGCTGTCGGCGGATAAATTAGCCAAAAGTCCGATTACGGATGGTGAAGATATTATTGAAATCTTCTCATACGGTTGTCATTACTGTGCATTAAACGAAAAGAATGTTGAGGCGCTGGAAAAACGTATGCCAGCGGGTAAGAAACTGGTTCGCCTGCATTTCAGCCTGGATAATCAGGGCGGACTGGCGCGCTTTGCACCGGTATTTGCCACATTGCAGGTGATGGGCATTGAAGAAGCCCACCGTGAGAGCGCCTATGACGCGGTCATGAAAAATCACATCGATTTGGGTGATCCTGCAAAACGAGATGCGTGGCTGGCAGAGAATAAGATTGATGTAGACGAATACCATAAAGTCAGTCAGTCGGCAGAAGTCAAAGACCTGCTCGATTATATGACCCGCGTTTCACAGTATTACGACATTAATGCTACGCCGACCTTTATTGTGGGCAAAAAATGGGTAGCGATTCAGGATCGTGATTTTCCGTCATTCTCTGACAAATTGCTCTCTATTTTGAAGAATGATCAGGCGCCGGAGAAATAATGAAATTCGTTGCCCTGTGGTGCGCGCTGTTTTGGAAAAACCTCACCGTCAGATGTCAGTGGTTTTTGTATAAACTCCGGCTTACTGGCTACAGGGCGCATTGTTTATTATTCCGGCACATGCATTATCGCGTTATTTTTGCTTTGTCCCACGTCAGCCGCTTTTTAGGGCTGACAGGCCGCGATGTGAAATTACGGGCGGCGGTCGCGCAGTCTAACCGTCAGTGTCTGATGAATGACAATAAGAAATTTGATTATATCTGGCTGACCCAGCGGCGACAGCTGCTGATTCAGGCGGTGACCTACGGACAGAATCGCCGTGCATTACGTGAGCTGGCCCACTGTTCGGCCCGGCTCAATGCGGTGGTCGAGCCGCTGCAACGCGCCGGTCAGCCGGTGATCCTCGCGCCATTACACATGGTGTCGGACGTACTCAGTACCATGGTCGGTGCTGCGGCGTTTCCGGGTAAAGCAACGGTCATTACCTCGCGCAGCGCGGATGCGCATTCCGCAGCAGAACGGCAACTGGGTGGCGTCGATCTGACCTATTGTTCGATACATGAAGATAATAAAAATATTGCCGGGAATCTGATGACGTCGGTCATGGAGGCCGCCGATAACCAGCGGAATATTATTTTATTCCCGGATATCACGCCTGATTTCACGCAGTTCGCCAGTAAAGACAAAGCAGAAAAATTATCCTGCCGGATATTTGGTCGTCCCGCCAGTTTACACAGCGGTATTATCCGCCTGGCACGAATGATGTCTGCGAAGGTAATTTTTTATCATCTTTATTATGACAAGGGGCTGAATATCGTTATTCATGACCCGGTCAGTGCAAAAGAATTAAAAGAAAAAATGCCGCGTATTATTGAACAAAGTATTCGTGAACACTCAACCGACTGGATGCTGTGGCATTCACATTCGTTATTTTTTATTAATGAGTGAAAACCCATCCGCAACAGCGCAGCGATATTACTGAAAAGAACAGGGCGTTTTAAGGTATCGATTATGGATAATATTATTCCTAAGCTGGTTTATCAGGCAGAAACGAACGAGTGCGCGCTGGCCTGTGTTTCTATGCTGGCGGAAACTCAGGGCATCAGCGCGCCGCTGGACGTGTTACGCGAACGTTTCCCGACATCGTCCCACGGCACCGCGCTGTCGACCCTGTGCGACATCTTATCTGAGCTGGCGATCCCGGCGTATCCGGTGGCGTTTGATTTCGATGAGCTGGCAGAACTGCCTTTACCCGCCATTTTGCACTACGGTGCCAGTCACTATGTCCTGCTGGCCTATCGTCAGGGGAGCTATGTCTGCGTGATGAATCCGGCGATTGGCGAACAGCTTCTGCCGGTTGCCGCGCTCAGATCTGAAATCAGTGGTTACGCGGTGGTGCTCGATCTGGAGGCGCCGCGCACTGCACAACCGGCAGAAAAACAACCGCGCACGCGTCGTTTCCGCGCACTCGAATGCATGAGCCTGAAACAAACGGCAGCGATCCCCGGCATTTACAAGCTGATGTTGCTGGCATTTCTGGTGTCACTGACCTTGTTCATCATGCCGGTGATGGTCAGCTCGGCAATCAACAACGTTTTCTCTTCCGGCGGCAAAACCGAATTCCCGTATTTCTATTACCTGCTGGCCTTCGTGGTCTCGACGCTGCTGGCGTTTATTGTGCGCAGCGTGACCGAGCGGTTTATCAAACGTTTTGTCGTGATGCAAAGCGTCAGCGGTTTTGCCCGGTTGCTGAACAACACGCTCTCTTTCTTTGAGAAACGCAGCCCCGGTGAAATCTACAGCCGTTTCTCCAACTGGCAGATGGCGGCGGCGCAAAAAATTGAGCTGGACAACGGCCTGCGCGTGGACTGGGTCGTCGGCGTGATTGCGCTGGCGGTGATGTGCTATATCAGCCCGCTGCTGGCCGGCATTTCCGCCATCGGCGTCACGCTGATGGGGCTGGTCAGTGTCTGGGCGATTTTCCGCGACCGCTATTACACCCAGCAGGTTCAGGTAAAGAGTGCGGAACAAAGCGACTTCCTGCTGGAAACTATTCAGGGTTTCGCCACGCTCAAATCCGCCGGACTGAACAGCCAGCGTCAGGCGGCATTCGCCGGATATGCACTGTCGCTGTTTGACTGCCGCCAGAAACAGAAAGTGTACGAGCAGGTGAAAAGTAGCCTGTATCAGCTGATTGGCAGCCTCGAGATGGTGTTCTTTATGCTGCTGGCGCTGCCGTTGCTGAAAGATAACCGGATTTCACTGGGTGAATTCTTTGCCTACAGCTTTGTGCGTCAGATTTTTACCGCTTACATCACGCAGATTTTCTTCTCTGTGCTGCAAAAGAATCAGCTGCACGTGATTGATACCCGCGCCGCCGATCTGTTCCCGCCGGTCAGGGAAGAGGCCGCCGGTGACTTACTGCCGCCTGTCCGTTTCAGCCAGGAGCTCAGCTACCGGGAACTTCAGTTTGCTTACGATCCCGGTAAACCGGTGCTGGATCACGTGTCGGTGACGGTGCGTCATGGCGAAACACTGGCGATTGTCGGTGAGTCGGGCGCGGGGAAAAGTACGCTGCTGAAAGTCATTACCGGACTTATCGAACCTCAGGGCGGAGAAATCCTGGCCGATGGACAGCCGGTCAGCAGCCGTCAGGCACAGAAGCTATTCTTCCTGCAAAGCCAGGAGGACATCCTGTTCAATACCAGCGTTCTGCAAAACATCACGCTGTTTGATCGTGAACACGACGCGCAGAAGCAGTTGCGTATCGATAAGTCGCTGCGCGGACTGAACCTGACGGAGGTGATCGACCGTCTGCCAGGCAAACAAAACGCGCTGATCCGCGAAAGCCATCCCGCGCTGTCGCTGGGGCAACGTCAGCGTCTGATGCTGGCACGTGCGATGTACAGCGATTGTCCGGTGATGGTACTGGATGAGCCGACGGCCAATCTCGATGAAGAGACGGCGCAGCAGGTGATGCAAGCCCTGATCAGCCATTGCCGTGAATACGGAAAAACCCTGATCACCGTAACGCACAGCGAAACCGCCCTGGCCTTGTTTGACCGGGTCTGTGTGATGAGAAATGGCCGCGTAGCCGCGACAACGGGCGCTGTGATTTCCGCTATCACCCCGCAAGGAGAACCGGCGTGAGTTTCTCAATCAGACACATCGCCGCGGGACACCGCAAGGCATTTTATACGCTGATCCTTGTGGTGTTGATCCTGCTGGTCGCTGCTGCGTACGGCGTACACAGCATGATGTCCGGCACCGCCGCGCCGCTGGTCTCACAGGCCATAGGTCGCGGGGATATCGAAAAAACCGTACTGGCGACCGGTATCCTCAAACCTTCCGCGCAGGTCAACGTCGGTGCGCAGGTCAACGGTCAGTTGAAAAAACTGTATGTCCGTGCGGGCGACCGGGTCACCAAAGGCCAGTTACTGGCCGAAATCGATCCGACGCTGCAACAGAGCGAACTGCGTAAATCCGAAGCGGAACTCGACAGTGCCGTGGCGCAAAAACAGGCGTCGCTGTATACGCTGACGCAATATCAGCTGGAGCTGAAACGTCAGTTACAGATGGATCGCGACGGCTCAGGCACCAAAAGTAATCTCGAGCAGGCGCAGGCTAAAGTCGATACCCAGAAAGCGCAGATCAAAGTCAATGAAGCGCAAATTGTGCAGGCGCAGATGGCGCTGGAAACGGCGAAAGCCAATCTTGGCTATACGCGGATCCTGGCACCGGTGGACGGGCAGGTGCTCGGCATCGTCACCAAAGAAGGGCAAACCGTGGTCTCCTCGCAGACTGCGCCAACCATTCTGGTGCTGGCCAACGTCGATACCATGACGGTGCAGACCCGTATTTCAGAAACCGATATCCTGAAAGTGCATCCTGGTCAGCCGCTGTGGTTTTACGTGGTCGCCGATCCCAAACATCGTTATCAGAGCGTCATGGGCACCTTGCAGGACGCGCCAAACGACGCTTTACAGGATGAAAGCACCAGCAGCCAGACTCAGCAACCTTCTGCCGTCTATTACAACGGCGTGTTCAGCGTGCCGAATCCCGATCATCTGCTGCGCACCTCAATGACCGCGCAGGTATTTATCATCACCGAACAGGCTAAAAATGTGCTGCGTCTGCCGGTGATGGCACTGGGTCAGCCACTGGGCGATGACCGGTATCAGGTGCAGGTGGTGAACGGCGACAAGACCGAACAACGCGTGATCCGTGCGGGCATCAATGACCGTCAGTTTGTCGAAGTGAAAGACGGGCTGCGCGAAGGTGAGCACGTGGTGATGATGCAAAATGAGGCAGAGACGGCAAATGGCTAATTCTCCGGTCATCGAACTTTCGCATATCTCCCGCCGTTTTGGTGAGGGCAACGCTGCCGTTACCGTGCTCAAAGATATTTCCCTGCGCGTCAATGCCGGGGAAATGCTGGCGATTATTGGCGCGTCCGGTTCGGGTAAATCGACGCTGATGAACATTCTCGGTTGTCTGGATAAGCCGTCGGAAGGCGAAATGCGCATTATGGATGTGCCTGCGCATGTGGCGACCAGCGAACAGCTGGCGCAATTGCGCAGCCAGTATCTGGGCTTTATTTTTCAGCGCTATCACCTGATGCCGTATCTCACGGCCCTCGAAAACGTCACCATTCCGGCGCTGTATACCGACATGCCCGCGGCTGAGCGTCAGGCACGGGCGGAACATTTACTCAACCGGTTAGGGCTTGGCAACCGCATGAATTACCGGCCCGCGCAGCTTTCCGGTGGGCAACAGCAACGTGTCAGTATTGCGCGGGCACTGATGAACGGTGCGCCGGTGATCCTGGCCGATGAGCCGACCGGCGCGCTCGACAGCACCAGCGGTCAGGAGCTGATGGCGATTTTGCATGGCCTGCATCAGGCCGGGCATACGCTGATTATCGTCACCCACGACCGCAGTATCGCCGAACAGTGTCAGCGTATTGTCGAAATCCACGACGGCGAGATTGTCGCAGACCGCATCAATCCGGTGATGCAGCAGGGTAAATCTCAGGGATTACCGGCCATTGCCGCTACCGGACGCACGCCGCTCTGGCAGAGTCTGAAAGAAGCGGTGCGCATGGCGTGGCGTTCCCTGCTCGGACACCGGATCCGCGCCTTTCTTTCCATGCTCGGCATCATTATCGGCATATCTTCGGTGGTGTCCTCGATGGCGGTGGGCGAGGGCGCACGGCAGAGCATTCTCAGCCAGATAAGCCAGCTTGGTACCAGCACCATCGAAATTCAGCCCGGTCTGGGCTGGGATAAACCGCGTCCTGATTTTGAACGTTCCCTGACGCTGGAAGACGTGGATTTGCTCGGCAGACAGCCGTACATCGACAGCCTGTCGCCGGTAGTGAGCAAAACTGTAATGGCGATCCGTGGCGGAAAGCAGGTGCTGGTGTCGTTGTCGGGCGTCAGTAACGGATTCTTTCGCGTACAGGGGCTTAACTTTATTGCCGGAAACCGTTTTACCCCGCGCGATCTCGACGACCGCGAGCCGGTAGTGATTATCGACCCGAATGTGCGCAGTACGCTGTTTCCCGGACAGGATCCGCTGGGCGAAATTATCCAGCTTTCCGGCGTGCCTTACCGGGTGATCGGCGTGGCGGATAAAAAAGGGCCGAAGTATATCGGCGAGCAGCTCGGCGCGTGGATCCCTTACACCTCCTTGCTTGAACGCATGTCGGGGGATACGCCGCTGCAATCCATCACCCTGCGCATTGCCGACGGTTATCCGACGGATGTCGCCCAGCGCAACGTCGAGCAACTGCTGGATTCGGCGCATGGCAAACGCGATTTCTTCACCATGACCAACGACCAGCTGACGAAGACTATCCGTAAAACGTCGGAATCCATGACGTTGCTGATCACCGCGATTGCCGGGATTTCGCTGCTGGTGGGCGGTGTGGGCGTGATGAACATCATGCTGGTGTCGGTGACGGAAAGAACGCATGAGATTGGCATTCGTCTGTCGGTTGGCGCACGTCCGGCGGACATCATGCGTCAGTTCCTGATTGAGGCGGTGGTGATTTGTACCCTCGGCGGTCTGATCGGCATTGTCGGATCCGGCGTGGCAGGGCTGATTTTTTCTCAGGTTACGCAGGAATTCACCATGATTTTCACCTGGCCGCCGATCCTTTTAGCCTGCGGTTTCTCGGCGCTTATCGGGCTTGGCTTCGGCTTTTTCCCGGCACGCAACGCCGCGCGTTTGCATCCGACAGAGGCGCTGGCACGCGAATGAACAAACTGAATTTACTCTCAATGGCGGTGATGATGGTACTGATGACCGGCTGTGGTCAGGCGCTGAAAAGCGAATACCAGCGGCCGATGCTCTCAGTTCCGCAAACCTGGCGCGTGCAGGATACCGGCGAAGGCGTGGCGAAATTTTCCCCGCACTGGTGGGATAATTTTGATGACCCGCAGCTGTCACGGCTGATTGTTTCGGCGTTGCAAAGCAATAACGATCTGGCGCTGGCGGGCATAAAACTGCGGCAGGCGCTGCTGACGGCGGGGATCTCAGATCTGAATCTGACCCCTGATTTTTCCGCCAGTGCATCGGCCAGCAACACCAAAAATATGCGCCGCGAGACCACGCCGGTCGAAAGTTACGCAAACTCACTGTCGGCCTCTTATGAGCTGGATTTGTGGGGGAAACTGGCGCGCACCCGCGAGCAGTCCGAGTGGCTGGCAAAAGCCTCGCAGCAGGATTTGCAGGCCACGGCGCTGACGCTCATCGGCACTACCTCACAGCTTTACTGGCAGATTGCCAGCCTGAATCAGCAGATCAGTAATTTGCAGCAAAGTCTGGCGATTGCCCGGGAAACCCTGGTGATGGTGACGTCACGCTGGAAAGCCGGTGATCTCGGTCAGCTGGATTATTTGCAGGCACAGCAAACGGTGCTGAGCCGCGAAAACAACCTGCGCGATTTGTATCAACAGCGCGATGAAAACCGTAATGCACTGGCGATTTTACTCAGCCGCCCGCCGGGGCAATACCCTGCGGAGCGTCAGTCGCTGGATATTCATCAGAGCGTGCCGGTGGCGCAGCGTTTACCGCTTGAAGTGATCGCCAGAAGGCCGGACGTGCAGTCGGCTGAGCTGAATCTGCGTGCGGCGCTGGCCGGTTCGGACGTCGCACGGCTGAGCTTTTATCCGTCGCTGACGCTCAATGCGTCACTGAATGCCGGGGCTTCTGTGTTTCAGCAATGGTTCAGCAATCCGGCCAGAACGCTCGGCTCTGCGCTCGACCTGCCGTTTATCGAATGGAACAAAGTGCGGCTGACCGTTGAACAATCCGGTCTGGATGTGCAAACCGCGGCGATTCAGTTCCGCAGCGCGTCGTACAGCGCGTTGCAGGATATCGACAATGCCATGTCGCAGCGCCTGACCTATCAGCAGGAAAAACAGCGGCAACTGCAAGATCTGGCATTAAGTCAGCAGCGGCTGGCACTGGTGGAAAGCCAGTATCGCCACGGTTCGGTGGTGTATCAGACGCTGCTCGACGCGCAGAACACCTTGCTCGACAGCCAGAACACGCTGGTCACCACGCAATATAACTACCTGTATTCCACGATGAAACTCTGGCTGGCGCTGGGTGGCGGGGAAGACAACACATTGAGTCAACAAGGATAAAGCATGCAAAAGGATGTTTTACAGACGGCAGACAGGCCGCGTCGGGTGGTCGTGACAGGTTACGGTGCGGTGACCCCGCTGGGGTTGAACTCCGCCGAAAGCTGGGCCGCGATCATGGATTACACCCCCGGCTACCGCTACTGCGACAAATCAGCTGCCGGGATTAAATCGCGTTTTTATGGCCTGATTGATCATGAACCTTCGCTCAAAGGCGTGCCCGCGGCGATCCGTCGCCGCCTGCCGCGTTATGCCCGGCTGACGCTGGCATCCGCGCGGGAAGCCATGCAGATGGCGTTTGGCGATGACAAGCCGGAGCAACATTACGATTTGCGCGACTGCGGCGTCATTATGGGCACCGGCTGGGCGGGGCAGGATGAAACCCAGCTGCATTACGAAGACTATCTGCGTACCGGTATGGGTTCTCCTTTTGGTTGCTTTTTCTCCATGCCGAATTCCGCCACGGCGGCAGTCAGTTTGCTGTGGGGGCTGCGTGGCTATCAGAACACGCCGGTCGCGGCCTGTGCGACCGGAACCATCGCGGTCGGCGATGCGTTCGAACTGATCCGCAATGGCCGGGCCAGCATGATGCTGGCGGGCGCGGGGGAATCACTGCGCTCTGATTCGGCGGTATGGAATATTGACGTGCTGGGCGCGCTGGCCAGTGAACAGGAAGAGATCACCCGCGCCTGTTGCCCGTTCAGCCTGCATCGCAACGGTTTTGTGCTCAGCGAGGGTGCGGCGGTGCTGTGTCTGGAAGAACGGGAATCTGCCCTTGCGCGCGGCGCAAACATTCTCGGCGAGATCCTGGGTTACGGCAATTTCTCCGATGCCTTTGATTTTACCGCACCCGCTGAAGACAAAATTGCGCGGGTGCAAACCATCCGCCATGCGCTGGCGCAGGCCGGTATTGCTGCCAGCGATCTGGATTATATCAATGCGCACGGCACCTCTACACCGCTCAATGATCTCAACGAAACCGAAGCGATCAAGATTGCGCTTGGCGAAACGGCAGCTTACGCCACGCCGTGCTCCAGTACCAAATCCTATACCGGACATCTGATCGCGGCGGCAGGGAGTTTTGAATCCATCGTCTGTCTGCAGGCGCTTGAGCATCAGATCATGCCCGCAACCTGCCATCTTGATGCGCCCGATCCGGCGTGCGATCTGGATTACGTCCCCAACGTGCATCGCCCGGCGGTACTGAACACCACGCTGAACCTGAGTTTCGGCTTCGGCGGGGCGAACGCCGCGCTGGTGATCGGAAGGGGGAAATAATGCTGGCGGCTGACACTCTGCGTTACAGCCTGTCGGATGCCGAACGCTGGGCGGCATTTTCCGGTGATTACAATCCGATCCATTTTGACGCGGCAGAGGCGCAGCGTCTTGGTCTGACCGGATTATGCGTTCACGGAATGCGCGCGATGCTGGATATGAAATCGGCGCTGAGTACCTCGCGTGAAAAGCACGGGTTTACGGCAGACGGGCTGATGTTCACCAGCCGTCTGCGCGAACCGGTGTTGTGCGACACGCTGTATCAGCTGCCGGTGCGCGAAACGCTGCGTGATGATGGTGTGCAGCTGAGCGCCAGTTTGCGTCATGTGCAGTCACAGCAGGCCAGCATCAGCAGCAAACTGACTGCGACGGACGCGCTGGTGTTACCGCCGGTCACGCAGATGAATACGCTGGGCGCGCAGGAAATGGCAACGCTGCATACGCAGTTTCTGGCTGTCGGCAGCCCGGTGGTTCCGGCGTGGAGCTTTCTTGACGCGGTGCTGTTTCGCCAGCTGGTGAACGCTCCGCAGACGCTGGAAACCGTGCACAGTCTTTTACCGTCGGTTCAGGCGACCAGCCTGGGTGACGTGTTTACCCGGGTACAGGTGGTGCAGACGCATCATGAAACGCATTTTTCCCCGCAATTACTGACCCAGACAGAGCAGGGACAGTATTTCGGCGCGATACATTACGCCATCCGGCCGACGCTGGTCATGGGCGACAAACAGCGCGGACTGGTGCTGCTGGCAGGCATTCAGGCATGGCAGGACGGTGAACCGCTGATGTCCGTCGCAGTCACGCTTAAAACCGGACCGCTGACTGAATGACACACTGATTTTTCATAAAAAACAAAGACAACTGACTCACTTAAAGGAATAAAACATGGCGAATTATGATGAGGTTTACAGCAAGGTTTGCGAGATGCTGTGTGACGCGAAGGATCTGGAACAGGAAGATCTCACCCCGGACATGCCGTTATATCAGCTCAAACTCGACAGCCTGGATTACGTTGAACTGATGGTGCTGGCGAAGAAAGAGTTTGGCGTCACCATCGAAGCTGATTTGTTCGTCGATAACGTGAACATTACGGTGCGTGAGCTGTGCCAGTATCTCAGCGAAAAAGCCACTAAGCCATGAAAGAAGTCATGGAAAATCAATGGATTTTAATCACCGGTGGCAGCCGGGGGATCGGACGCGCCGCCGTGCAGCGTCTGGCGAAAGAATGGAATGTGGTGTTTACCTGGTGTCAGGGCGAAAGCGCCGCCCGTGAGGTGGAACTGGCCTGTGCGGGATTGCCCGGCCGGGTCGAAGGTCATCAGTGCGACGGGCGTGATGAGCAGGCAGTTATGCGTCTGGCCACTGAACTGCTGGCACGCTACGGCGCGCCGCGTGCAGTGGTGCATAATGCGGGTATCACCCTTGATGCGCTGCATATTCACCAAAACGCCGATAACTGGCGCAAGGTGATGGACACCAACTTAAACGCCATCTTCTACTGGAACAGCCAGTTACTTGAACCGATGATGATGCAGGGCGGTGGTTCGGTGGTAATGATGTCGTCGGTGACGGGCATAAAGGGTAACAGTGGCCAGAGTGCTTACGCGGCGAGTAAGGCTGCGATGATCGGCCTGGCGCGGACGTTATCGGTAGAACTGGGGCGCTTTAACGTTCGGGTTAACTGCCTGCTGCCCGGTTACATCGACACCGAAATTCTCGCTGATATGCCTAAAGATAAGCTGGTGGCGCTGCGTAAAACGATTCCGATGAAACGTTTCGGAAAGGTGGACGAAGTGGCAGGCGCGGTGGCGTGGCTGGTCAGTGAAGACAGCACGTACATGACCGGACAAAGTCTCATTCTGGACGGTGGTCTTTCCGCCTGATCCCCCGTTATCTTCAGCCTGGCCAAAACAGGACGCATTGCGTCCTGTTTTTTTTGCTTTTATGCAACCTCAGGTTGTTCCTGCTTTACTTATCCCCGCCGTAGCCGTTAAAAAAATGACTTGTGGTTGCCAGATCACCGAATATTTGGCACAACTTTCGGATGTTCAGCTATACCCCTGAAATAAAATCCTCTCCCGCTTTGAAAATGCGTAAAAAGCCTCAGAAATTTCCTTGTAAAAAATTCCTGCCACAGGCAGGATAAAACGCCTCCGTAGCCCCCGAATTGAGAGGGGATTAAAGGGTTAATGCGAAAATACGCCATGCTGATTGCCACGTCCGCGACAGGTTAAATATAATTCACAATAGTTTAAAAACCGTGAATTATTTTAAATTACGCCTCCGTTATGGCGAATATGATATAAACTTAATTGTCAGTGGTGATAATCATAAAGCTTTGGTTTTTATTTTCTTCTATTTGATGGCGTTTGGTTTAGGACGTATATTGAAAATGAGTGAATTGACTTTATACGCATCACTTTAAGGAGGGCTTTAAACACACAGGGATATTAAAAACCCCTGTTATTAAACGATGAATTAATGAACCGCTGTGCAGCAGGCGATCACTAATTCCATTTTCGGAAAAGTGTTGAATGATGAGTGCCACTGAAATCAATACTTATCCGGGACACCATGAACATGAAGAGGCACTATGAAAAATCGTAAATACCTGACTCCGTCTGAGGTTGAGAAACTGCTTGAGGCTACGTTGCGCGGGAGGCACGCAGAACGGGATTATTGCCTGATCTGGATGTGTTTTATCCACGGTTGCCGGGTCAGTGAAATCAGCAGCTGGCGGCTCTCGGATATCGACATGGAAGGCAATAATATCTACATCCACCGGTTAAAAAATGGCTTCTCTACCGTTCATCCTCTCTATATGCGGGAAAGGAAATCGTTAATGCTCTGGATGAATAAAAGAAAGCAATACCGTGGTGCGGATTCCGACTGGTTGTTTCTTTCTAATCGCGGTTCAAAATTATCACGACAGCGCATTTACTGGTTAATTAGAAATTATAGTCAGGCCGCTAATCTGACTATTAACGCCCATCCGCATATGTTAAGACACGGCTGTGGCTTTGCGCTGGCAGACAGAGGGATTGATACCCGCTTAATTCAGGATTATTTAGGTCATCGTAATATTCAGAACACGGTTTTATATACGGCGAGCAACGCCAAAAGATTTAAAGAAGTCTGGTAGTTAACCTGTAATTAATTGTTTCAATGGAGTCATTTTGAACTAAATTGGAGCATACTCTAATCAGCCGGTAAATTTCTGTCAATACTGAGTGCACCCCTCCGCAGAAGTTTATTAAAATCATATAAAATTCAATTGCTTAAAAGTTAATTTGTTATTTCAGCACACCGGAAGTCTCTCGGTTTTTTCTTATATCCTCTTCGCTTGATTTCTCACGCCATACTCACTCAGCCTGTCAATGCTTTAGTTTAATCTCATAAAATCATCATATAAAAGAATTATATTCTTCACGGAGTTCTATATTTAGCATAAAAAACCAAAGGAGTCACTTTAGTTCAAAATGAATCGTTTGGGTTTCGGGGTTAAACCCGTCCGGCGGCTTATTAAGTGGGGTGGAACCTCATGAACTAAATAAAGGAATGACAGATGGTTTTGTCAAAACTAATTCGGACACCGGGAAAGGTGTTTCGATGTGCATTATGTTAATAGGAAAAATTTCGTGAAAAAGAATCTTCTTGCTGTTGCCCTGGTCGCCTCTTCTGTATTCGCTTCTTCTGCTTTTGCAGCAGATGGCGCCGTTAACTTCACTGGCACTATCACAGATGCGGCTTGTACGATCGATACTGCATCTCAAAACCAGGATGTCTTCCTGGGTAATATCGCCCGTACCGCGTTCCCTGTTGCGGGTTCACTGGCCGCTGCCAAAAAATTCACTTTAGTTCTGACCGACTGCCCTGACACCGTGACCGGTGCGACCGTGCGTTTCGACGGTACTCAGGTTTCTGGTGACAACACCGTGCTGGCGCTGACTGCCGGTGACAGCACTGCTTCAGGCGTAGGTATTCAGATTTCTGACAACCAGAACAAAGTGGTTCCGTTGTACGAAGACTCCTCTGTTTATCCGCTGGTCAGCACCGGTCCTAACAACCTGGACTTCAGCGCCCGTTACATCTCCCTGACTGACTCAGTCACCGTGGGTGATGCAAACGGCGTGACTCAGTTCACCGTGGTTTATCAATAAGCCTTTTGATTCGCTTCAGTTGAATTAAGTCAGACCAGGGGAGTGCATGCCCCTGGTCTATTTGAATGGTTAAGACAGGCAGGGACACCATGAAAACATGGCGCGCTACAGCGGTGGCAGCATTATTAATGACCTTCGGCATGGCCGCACAGGCGGGTGTCGTGGTCGGCGGCACGCGTCTCATTTATGACGGCGGCAAGAAAGAATCCTCCATCAATATCAGTAACCCCGATAAAACGCCTTATCTGATCCAGTCCTGGGTGGATGGCGCTGAAAACGGCAAAACAGCACCGGCTGACAAAGCGCCGTTCATCGTGACGCCACCTTTATTCCGCCTTGACGGTAATCAGCAAAACATTCTGCGCGTAGTGCGTGCGGGCGGTGATTTGCCTGAGACCAAAGAGTCACTGTACTGGCTGAACATCAAATCGATTCCTTCTGCCGAGAAGCGGGAAAACACCCTGCAGATTGCCGTGAAAACGCGCATCAAGCTGATTTTTCGCCCGTCAGGTGTGAAAAGTACGCTGGAAGAGTCCGCAAAAACGCTGACATGGAAACGCACCGGTAACCGCATTCAGGTGACCAATCCGTCGGCGCATTACATCACTTTCTTCAACGTGAAAATCAATGGCAGCGCGATGAAGAACGTCACCATGGTCGCACCGCAGTCTGATGCCACTTTTGACTTACCGGCTGGTGTCACCGGCGGATCACTGAGCTGGCAATTCATCAACGATTACGGCGGCACCAGCAAACCTTTTATTGCCAGTCTCTGATCTGAATTAATGACCAGCAGAAGTCTGTCACGGCGGTAAACAAGGAAGGCGAGGGAGTAGCGCCAGAAATTCTGGCTGCGTTGCAACATGGAATTAACACAATGAAGAACAAAACGAAAAGTCATAATTCGACCGGCTTTACGCGTTCCCGGCTTGCCTGGCTGGTGTCGTGCCAGATAGCAATGTTAATGGGCGGAACGCATCTGGCCAGCGCAGCGGAATATTTCAACCCGGCCTTACTGGAAATCGATAATCCTGCACAGGGAAATGCGGATCTGTCGATTTTCGAAGAGGGGGATTTACAGCCGCCAGGCACTTATCGTGTTGATATTTATCTGAATGGGTCAGAGGTCGATACCCGCGACGTAAAATTTACCCTGACGACGGATGCGGCGGGTAAACAAAGCCTGCAGCCTTGCCTGAGCGGCGAACTGCTGCGGGATATGGGCGTGAAGATTGGCATGTTCCCCGGCATCCAGGCGACAGACGAGTGTGCCAATTTTACCGGTGCGATAGCGCAATCCTCTGCTGCTTTCCGCTTCGATCAGCAACGGCTGGATCTGAGCATTCCCCAGGCGGCGCTGAATTCGCAGGCGCGCGGTTACGTGTCTCCCGATAAATGGGATCCGGGCATTCCTGCGTTGCTGATGAACTACAGCTTCAGCGGCGCGAACACTGAAGCGCGGGAAAACGACACGCGTAACAGCAATACCTATTACCTGAATCTGCGTTCCGGGGCGAATCTGGGTGTCTGGCGTTTGCGTAACTATTCCACCTGGAACCGCGACAGCAAAGGCACTGACCACTGGGATTCCATCAACACCTATTTGCAACGTGATATCCAGACGCTGCGGAGTCAGCTGACGTTAGGCGACAGTAACTCGCCGACCGAAGTGTTCGATACGGTGCCGTTTCGCGGTTTACAGCTGGCCTCCGACGACGACATGTTGCCGGACAGCATGAAAGGCTATTCGCCGGTGGTGCGTGGCATTGCCAACAGTAATGCGCAGGTGACCATCCGCCAGAACGGGTATGTCATCTACCAGAGCTACGTGCCTGCCGGGCCTTTTGCCATTTCAGATCTCTATCCGACAGCGGGCAGCGGCGACCTGAATGTGACGATTAAAGAAGCCGATGGCAGTGAGCGAAACATGGTGGTGCCTTTCGCGTCGGTGCCAGTGCTTCAGCGCGAAGGACATCTGAAATACAGCTTCACCAGCGGTCAGTACCGCTCGTATAACGATAACGTCGAAAAGACGCCATTCACTCAGGGCACCGCGATTTATGGTTTATCGCACGGTGCGACGGTGTATGGCGGCTTGCAGGCGGCCAGCAAATACCAGTCGGTGGCGATGGGGCTGGGTCAAAACCTCGGCAGCATCGGTGCGCTTTCCGCTGAGGTGACGCAGGCCTGGACCAAACAGGAAGACGCGCCAAAAGACAGCGGTCAGTCTTACCGTCTGCGTTACGGCAAAAGCTTTGTTGAGTCAGGCACCAACTTCAGCCTGGCCAGCTACCGCTATTCCACCGCCGGTTTTTACACCTTGCAGGAAGCGCTGGAAAGTTACTCCGGCGGCAGCGGGTATTACAGCGATCATAAGAAAAGCCGCGCTGAACTGACCCTGAGCCAGAACTTGTGGGAAAAGGGCGGTGCGCTTTCGCTGAGTCTGGTGAAAGAAGAATACTGGAATAACAACCGGTCAACTCAGTCGGGCAGCGTGGGTTACAACAACACCTGGGAAGGCATTTCCTGGGGGGTTAACTACACCTATAACCGCAATGGCACGGACAGCAACGGCAACCGGACCTATTACACCGATCAGATTGTGGCCGTCAACATCAGCGTGCCGTTGAGCAAATGGCTGCCGGGCAGTTACGCCACCTATAACCTCAACAGCAGTAAAAACGGTAACACTTCGCATAACGTCGGGTTGAGCGGCACGGCACTGCGTGACGACAATTTGAATTACAACATCAGTCAGGGTTACACCACGCAGGGGCAGGGTGCGAACGGCTATGCCAGCGCCGACTATAAAGGCGGATACGGCGAAGTGAATGCCGGTTACGGCTACGACCGCAGCCAGCGCCGTATGGATTACGGTCTGCAGGGCGGCATTTTACTGCACGAAAATGGCGTCACCTTCTCGCAACCGCTGAGTGAAACGGTGGTGCTGGTGAAAGCGCCGGGCGCCGACGATGTCAGCATCGCCAGCAATACAGGGGTTAAAACCGACTGGCGCGGCTACGCGGTGGTGCCTTACGCCACGGCGTACCGCCGTAACCAGATTTCCCTTGATACCTCAACCTTGCCGGACAACGTCGATATGACACTGACCAGCACCACGGTGATCCCGACGCGTGGCGCGGTGGTGCGTGCAGATTTTGATCCGAACGTCGGGCAGCGTGTGCTGATGACACTGACCCGCGCCAACGGCGAGCCGGTGCCATTTGGTGCCACCGCAGGCGTGAACAACGGGGACAAGGAGAACAGCAGCATTGTCGGGGACGGCGGGCAGGTTTATCTGTCAGGCATGTCCGACAGCGGCACGCTGACAGTGAAATGGGGTAATTCAGCGGCGCAGTCCTGTCAGGTGAACTATCGCCTGCCTGAACAACCGGCCACGTCGGGTATTCAACTTATTAACGGAGACTGCCGGTAAGGCGGAACATGGACATGACCGATCGTATGAATCAATTATCAACAGACGTGACTTCACCACGCCAGCCAATCCTCCGCCACGTGTCCGCGGGTAAGAAGGGCGCATTGTTCGGCCTGATGCTGGCCGGTGGCATGTTGAGCGCTAATGCGCAGGCAGGTGACTGCGCTCCGACGGACGGGACAAAATCCTATACGTTCAACATGAGTTATTTGTTAACCGACCCGACCCAAAACACGGCCGGGAAGATCGTCAACAACGCCTATCAGTGGAACCTCAGCGGTAACTACAATGTGACCTGTTCCTGCACTGGCAGCTACGTCGGGGGTTACGTGACCGCAAAAGTACCGGATACCGGGCTGGCGTACACCGACGGTAACCTGAATTATTACAGTATTAACGAGTTTCTGGCCGTGGCCAGTCAGGTTTATATCGCCGGGGGATTTGGCGACTATAAATCGACGCCGTTCACCAGTGTCAGCAACCAGAATACCGCCACCAGCTGCGCCCGATATCCTTATGCCACCGGCGCACGCGGCACCATTTCACTCTACTTCCGCCGGCCTTTTGTCGGTGTTCAAACCATTCCGCTGACCAAAGTCGTGGATGTGTATATCGCTTCTGATGCGACGACGCAGTCGGCCGTTCCTGTCTCGACCGTCTGGATGAGCGGCACAGTGACGGTGCCACAGTCGTGCGTTATCAATGGCGGTGGCGTGATCACGGTACCGTTTGGCGACATCTTGTCGGGCGATATCGCCACCAAAGGCCAGATGGCGAAAAACTTCTCGCCGAAAAACGTCAATTTCAACGTGGCCTGCACCAATATTTCTGAAGGCGTCAATGTCAGCCTCTCTTTCCAGGGAACGCCGGATGCCAACGATCCGACCGCACTCTCGACGACTAACGCCGATGTGGGCGTCAGGATCCAGGACAGCGCGGGCGCCACCGTGGCACCGCTCAGCGGCCGCTTACCGCTGACGATGGATTACGCCTCTCAGGTGGGCACGTCGCAGATTAACTTATTTCCGATTAACACCAGTGGTAAAGAGCCGGGCACCGGTGATTTCACCGCCACCGCGACTATCCGCGCAGAAATACAGTAATTCCGGGACGTGACCGGTAAGGGAATATCACCATGATGAAAGGCTTAACGGCATTTGTAATCACCAGGGGAAAAGCACCGGCGCTGTTTCTGGCGCTTGGGCTGGGGCTGACGGTCAGCACGCTGTGGCAACCCGCCAGCGCGGACACCATGCTGAATATCACCGGCAATATTAAAGCGTCGCCGTGCACGATCAGCCTGCCTTCCGGCGGAATGAATGTGGATCTGGGGCAGAAGATTCTGGCCTCGTCGATGGCAGAGGCCGGCTCATCATCAGACTGGAAACCTTTCTCGATTGCGCTGACGGCGTGTCCGGCCTCGACCTCCGAAGCCACCATGACCGTGAACGGGACACCGGATGAGACTGAAAGCGACATGTACGCCAACACCGGCAGCGCCACGCAGGTGCAAATTCAGCTACAAACCAGCGACGGTACGGCACTGGGAAACGCGGCGCAGAAAGTTCAGAACATTGACACCGCCACCCGCAGTACCACGTTCGATATGCGTGCCCGTGCGTACAGCGCGCAGGGGAAGGTGACGCCGGGGACGATTGTCGGCAGCGTACAAGTCACGTTTACCTACCAGTAAGCCCGTTGGACGCTCAGCAACTGAGGAAAATAAGGATTTTGTACCGGATTATGTCCCTGTCGGGAATGTGACTGAAAAAACAAGGAAGCTATGATGAACAGTGTCGAAAACCTCACGCCGGGTCATGTTACCCCTGACGCTTTCCGCCCAAATTTACCGGCGGAAGGCGTACTGATTATGGACGCTTGTCCCGTTACTGCTCTGGGCATGAAGCGTGTACTGACCGGTTCCTGCGGCATCACAAAATCCGTCAATTATGTACAACGCCTTGCGGGAATTCCGGCAGCCATTGCCCGCTCACTGCCGGCACTGCTTATCATGGACATCTGCGGCGAAAAGGAATCGGTGCTTGATGGCCTGCGGTTGCTGGCTCATCTGCAAGATTCACATCCGGAGATGAAAATCATCATCTGCACTGATTTCAGCGATCACCGCGTGCTGGAACTGCTGGCGTCCTCTCCGGCCAACGGTGTGTTACTTAAACACGAGCCGGAGCTGGCGCTGGTGCAATGTGTTTTTGACGTGATGGCTGGCGGGGAACAGTGGCTGAGCCCGAAAGCAAAGAGGCTGGTGACGACCACCGCGATGAAAAACCCGGCACTCACCGCCCGTGAACTGGAGGTGCTGACCTGTCTTTTCTCGGGCATGAGCGTTTCGAGCGTCGCACAGACGCTGCATCGCGATATCCGCACGGTGAGCACGCATAAGCGTAATGCGATGATGAAACTGGGTTTTCACAATGACAGTGAACTCTTTGCCCAGGGCACATGGATGGCGAAGATTGGTCCGGCTGCCAGCCATTAATCACGGTGGCAAAAGGGCATCCGCAAATGGAACGGTGCCGGGAAATGACGCCCGGCAGCAAGGAGCAAGAGAGTTATGCATCATACTCATACATCGACCCGCGCCGTGGCGCTGATGGACAGCCAGCCGCTGACGCTCTCCGGGCTGTCATCACTGATCAAGTCCATTGATAGCGGCTGCGATATCCGCGTGAAAGAGACATGTCTGGAGAAAATCTCAGAAGCCCTGATGTATCAGTCCGTGGATATTCTGGTGACGGATCTGCAAAGCGCGCAGGAAAACCTGCACCAGGGGCTGGATATTCTGCTAAATCTCAGTGAGCAATTTCCCCGTCTGAATATGGTGGTCTATACGCTTTGCCATAACGGCAACGAACTGAGAAAGCTGGTAAACCAGCGCAATATCAGTCTGATTGCACGCGGTGAATCGCTGAGTGACACAGAGGATTATTTCAGACAGGCATTTGCCCGAAAACGCGTTTTAAGCCCGCGGATCTGTTGCGACCTGGTACGTCTGACTGAGCAAAATATTCAGGTTTCCGCGCGGATCACGCGAAGCGAAACTGAGGTGCTGCGACATCTTTATAACGGCATGGACCTGCGTGAAATTGCGCAAGCTAAGCAGCTGAGCATCAAAACCATCAGTGCGCACAAATGCAATGCGATGCGTAAGCTGGGAGTGAAAACCGATTCCGAGCTGTTCCTGATGTTGAAAAACATGTGCTAAAAAACAGGTCTTAAAAAAAGTCTTCAAAAAGGCGATGAACAGGCCGTTAAGGGGAGAGGCCGACGGGCGGGGGGAAATGCCCCTTCATAATTAAAGCGGGCATTTCCGTTTGGGGTGCAGATCACTACGGCTAAATATTGATGGCCCTGAACCGTTCTGCATTACTTGCCGTATAAATAACGGTATTTTGAATATTTCTGTGGCCGAGATAATCCTGAATCAGCCGGGTGTCACATCCTTTATCTGCCAGCGCAAACCCGCAGGCATGGCGGAGCATATGAGGATGAACATTGACATTGATACCGGCTTGTTTTCCATAGTTGCGTATTAAACGGTAGATCTGCTGGCGGGAGATCTGACCACCGTGTCGTGAGAGAAATAACCACTCAGTGTCTGAATCAAGATATTGCGAACGGACTTTCAGCCAGTCTTTAATTGCCTTTACCTCGCGGATTTGTAACGGGTGATGAACCGAAAAACCATTTTTCAGCCGGGATATGTGAATTATATTCGTTGCCAGCTCAATGTCGTTTACCCGTAACTTTGTTAATTCACTGACGCGAAGGCCATGAATGAAACACATTAATAACATGCATTTATCTCTGACTGCGTTCTTTCCGACCGCAGTTGCGGCGACCAGTTTCTCAATTTCCAAATGAGTGAGATATTTTCTCCCTGCCATTGTCCTAATCCTTTGAGCAATTCTTTTATTTTACAGGTTGTTGTGCTTCATACGCGATGGTGAGCTATTTAAGCATTAGATTATACATTCAGCAAATGAATTATTCAGACTATGTATTATTCGCCGGCTTATGTAATTAAATTTCGGGATTTAGATCCCAAAAATATAATGTAATAAGGAAATCATTATGCATGAAATTAGTTTTTCTGCCTGCGTTGTTTAATTTAAAAGTTATTTAAACAGGCCCCATAATTAATTGTTTTGTTTATCAATCTTAGAGGATCCCAGGATTATTCCTATTAGGCGTGCCCCGTCTGACTGGCGGGTAAATCATAAGCGTCCGGCGCGATGATATTTTCGTAATTGTCACAAAATAGCCAAATGTAAATTTTACCGGTGACGACTCAGCACCCTACGCTATTTTCACTTTCCTGAACCAGGCACGCCGTCCCGTTTGATTTAGGGAAAAGACCTCAAAACCTCCCTTTGTTCTCCCCATCGAACCTGCTGATGTTTGTCATGCTAAGCCTGAAATTGTGCCTGTCGCGTTTTTATGCGCCGGGTAAATGCTGACAGGAACCGCCGGTGGCTGAAGAAAGCGATCTCGAAAAAAGTGAGGCCCCCACCGCACACAGGCTTGAAAAAGCACGTGAAGAAGGGCAAATCCCGCGCTCGCGCGAACTGACGTCCGTTCTGATGCTCGGCGGCGGTTTAACGTTGCTGTGGATGTCCGGTGAATCGATGGCGCGCCAGCTTGGTGTGATGATTTCTCAGGGGCTGAAATTCGATCACGGCATGGTCAGCGATGACCGTCAGGTTTTGCAGCAGATGGCGACGTTGCTAGGACGTGCGGTCTGGGCGTTACTGCCGGTGATCGGCGGTCTGATTTTGATCGCCCTTGCTGCGCCGTTACTGCTCGGCGGCCTGATGTTCAGCGGTAAATCCTTTGAATTCAAATTCAGCCGGATGGATCCGATTGCCGGTTTTAAACGTTTATTCTCCGGACAGGTGCTGGCCGAACTGCTGAAAGCCATCCTCAAAGCGTTACTGGTGGGCACCGTCGCCGGATTGTATTTGTGGCATAAATGGCCGGACATGATGCGCCTGCTGGCGCAACCGACCATCCCGGCGCTCGGTGAAGCACTGAACATGGTGGTGTTCTGCGGACTGATGGTGGTACTCGGGCTGACGCCGATGGTCGGATTCGACGTGTTCTGGCAAATCTGGAGCAACCTGAAAAAACTGCGCATGAGTAAGCAGGATATCCGCGACGAACATAAAAGTCAGGAAGGCGACCCGCACGTGAAAGGGCGTATCCGTCAGCAGCAACGTGCCATGGCAAAACGCCGCATGATGGCCGATGTGCCGAAAGCTGACGTGATTGTCACCAACCCGACGCACTACGCCGTGGCGTTGCAGTACAGCGAAAACAAAATGAGTGCGCCGAAGGTTCTGGCAAAAGGTGCAGGTGAAGTGGCGCTGCGCATTAAAGAACTCGGTGCCGAACACAAAATCCCGATGCTGGAAGCGCCGCCTCTGGCACGTGCGCTTTACCGGCATAGTGACATTGGTCAGCAGATCCCGGCGGCATTATATGCGGCTGTGGCGGAAGTGCTGGCCTGGGTTTATCAGCTCAAACGCTGGAAGCGTGAAGGTGGTCTGATCCCGAAAAAACCTCAACATTTGCCAGTGCCTGACGGCCTGGATTTTGCAGCAGGAGAGAGTGATACCCATGGCTAATCTGGCCGCGATACTGCGTTTACCCGCCAACTTTAAGTCCGGACAATGGCAGGTGCTGGCAGGCCCCATTCTTATCCTGATCATCCTGTCGATGATGGTGCTGCCGTTGCCACCGTTCATCCTCGACTTGCTGTTTACCTTCAACATTGCACTTTCCATCATGGTGCTGCTGGTGGCGATGTTCACCCAGCGTACGCTGGACTTCGCCGCGTTCCCGACCATTCTGCTGTTTTCCACCTTATTACGTCTGTCGCTGAACGTGGCCTCGACGCGTGTGATCTTAATGGAAGGTCACACCGGCGGTGCGGCAGCAGGACGGGTCATCGAAGCCTTCGGCCACTTCCTGGTCGGCGGTAACTTCGCTATCGGTATTGTGGTGTTTATTATCCTGGTGCTGATCAACTTCATGGTTATCACCAAAGGTGCCGGACGTATCGCCGAAGTGGGTGCGCGTTTCGTGCTCGACGGGATGCCGGGTAAACAGATGGCAATCGACGCGGATCTTAACGCCGGTCTGATTGGTGAAGACGAAGCGAAAAAACGCCGCAGCGACGTGACGCAGGAAGCGGACTTCTACGGTTCGATGGACGGTGCGAGTAAATTCGTGCGCGGTGACGCCGTTGCCGGTCTGATGATCATGATCATTAACGTAGTCGGCGGCCTGCTGGTCGGTGTGCTGCAACACGGAATGGATCTCGGTCATGCGGCGGAAAGCTACACCCTGCTGACCATCGGTGACGGTCTGGTCGCGCAGATCCCTGCGCTGGTTATCTCCACCGCTGCCGGTGTTATCGTCACCCGCGTCGGTACCAACGAAGACGTCGGCGAGCAGATGGTCACTCAGCTGTTCCGCAATCCGCGCGTAATGATGCTGAGCGCCGGTGTTCTGGGCTTGCTCGGTATGGTGCCGGGAATGCCAAACCTGGTGTTTCTGATGTTCACTGCCGGTCTGTTAGCACTGGCGTGGTGGACGCGCGGACAGGAACAGAAAAAACCTCAGGCGAAAGAAGCAGTTCCGGCGGCGGCTGAAAGCGGCAAACAGATGGTGGAAGCCAGCTGGCAGGACGTGCAGCTTGAAGATCCGCTGGGGATGGAAGTCGGTTACCGCCTCATCCCGATGGTGGATTTTGCGCAGAACGGCGAGTTGCTGGGACGTATCCGCAGTATCCGTAAGAAATTCGCGCATGAAATGGGCTATCTGCCGCCGGTCATTCATATCCGTGACAACCTCGAACTGCCGCCTGCGGGCTATCGCATTTTGATGAAAGGCGTGGAAATTGGCACCGGCACCGCACATCCGGGGCGCTGGATGGCAATTAACCCGGGCAGTGCGATTGGCGAACTGCCGGGCGAACCGACGGTGGATCCGGCATTCGGGCTGGCGGCGGTGTGGATTGAACCCGCCATGCGTGAACAGGCACAAATTCAGGGCTTCACCGTGGTGGAAGCCAGTACCGTAGTCGCGACGCACCTCAATCACCTGATCAGCCTGCACGCTAAAGAATTGTTTGGCCGTCAGGAAACGCAGGAACTGATGGAGCGCGTCACCAAAGAAATGCCGAAGCTGACGGAAGATTTCATTCCGGGCGTCATTTCCCTGACCAACATGCATAAAGTGTTGCAGAATCTGCTCTCCGAGCGGGTCTCTATCCGCGACATGCGTACCATCGTCGAAACGCTGGCAGAGTACGCGCCGAATCAGCCGGATCCGAACGAACTGACGTCCGTGGTCCGTGTTGCGCTTGGACGAGCCATCACTCAGCAATGGTTCCCTGGTAATGGCGAAGTGCAGGTCATTGGCCTCGATACCTCGCTGGAACGCCTGCTGTTACAGGCCTTACAAAGCGGGGGAGGCCTCGAGCCGGGGCTGGCAGAACGGTTGCTGACCCAATCCGAAGCCGCGTTACAGCGTCAGGATATGCTCGGCGCACCGCCGGTTCTGCTGGTCAATCATGCGCTGCGTCCGCTGTTGTCGCGCTTCCTGCGCCGTTCGCTGCCAAATATCGTGGTGATGTCGAATCTGGAAATGACCGACAGCCGTCAGATCCGCATGACTGCCACCATCGGCGGGGAATAATATGCGCCGCCTGGTGATGTTGCTGCTGGGAACACTGAGTCTGTCTGCGATGGCCGCGACAGGCTCATGGTCTGACACCCGCCACGGCGTCACGCTGCAAAATCGTGGCGTGATGATGTCCTCGGCGGCACTGGCTGCCACCCGCTCCGCGCCCGTCAGACAGCGGACGTCAGCGACCATCACCAATGTCAGCTGGAAGGTTGAGCTTTTAGGCGCAAGACCGGCGGGCTTGCAGGTGCAGTTGTGTAATACGGTCAATCACTGCGTGATGCTGGATGCTGAAGGTGGAATGACGAAATCCTTTTATGGTCAGGCCGCTATTTCTCCGCTGAGATTCGTGTATTTCGTGCCCGGTTCCGGTGCGCTGAATACGCCGCTGCGGGTGGTGAGCAATCAGGTGATCGTGAACTATCAGTAAAGCAGGGCGCATTGCGGTGCGCCACATATCCCGTTCGTACAATCCTCCATTCCCGGTTCTGTTTTCTTAATCCAACGTCTTAATCTATTTTCCTGAAATACATAGCGTTATTTCATGGTTCTGGCGGTGCCGCCGACACTCTACACTCGAAAAAATTGCTTTTTTCACCTGTGGAGTATGACCTCAATGAAAGTCCGTGTTCCTTCCCTGTTATTTTTGCTCATGATGGCGGTTACCCGCGTGGACGCCGCAACGCCTGCGGATACGCTGGTGGTGGCCGGTTCGCTCGAAGGTATTATCAGCCTGGATCCGGCTGAAAGTTTTGAAACGGTCAGCTCCGGCAATCTGGTCAATCTGTATCAGCAACTGGTGGCGTCTGACCGTCAGCATCCTGATAAGCTGGATCCTGATGCTGCCGCCAGCTGGCAGCCGGGGCCGGACGGACACAGCCTGATCTTTACCCTCAAGCCCGGCCAGAAATTTGCCAGCGGCAATCCGCTGACGGCAGACGACGTGATTTACTCGTTTACCCGCGTGGTCAAACTCAATAAAAGCCCGTCATTTATTTTGGGGGAACTGGGCTGGACGCCGGAGAACGTCGACGGCAATCTGAAAAAACTGAGCGACGATAAAGTGCAGCTCAGCTGGCCTGCCGATATTGGCAGCGGGTTAGTGCTGAGTATCTTATCCGCGCCTGTCGCCGGTATCGTGGACAGTAAACTGCTGAAAGAACATGCCGAACAGAACGATTTCGGCAACAGCTGGCTGCGTTCGCGTTCAGCAGGCAGCGGTCCGTTTGAGGTGCGTAACTATGTGCCTCATGAGGCGTTAATCCTCAAGCGAAATCAGAACGCGAAGCCTTTAGCTAAACTGGAAAACGTGCTGTTTAAAAACGTCGGCGACCCGTCCACCCGCCGGTTGCTGGTGCTGAACGGAGATGCGGACGTCGCGTATGATCTGGGTGCAGACCAGTTCAGCTCGCTGCAAAAAGAGAAGGGCGTGCATGTCGCGCAGTTCCCGGCGGCGAAAGTGTTCTATCTGGCGTTTAACGTCGGCGATACCACACAACCAGCGCTGGCAAATCCGGCATTGTGGGAAGCCGCCCGCTGGCTGGTGGATTATCAGGGGATTTCGACTGACCTGCTCAAAGGCCAGTACGGTATTCATCAGACCTTCCTGCCAGACGGTCTGGCGGGTGCCATTGATGACCAGCCATTCAAATATGATGTGGCGAAAGCCAAAGCCATTCTCAGCAAAGGCGGTATCGCGCCGGGCACTAAAATCGATTTAATCGTCATTAACCAGCCGCCATATTCTGATATCGCGCAGGCATTGCAGGCCAGTTTTGCCAAAGCCGACATCAATTTAGTGGTACATCCGCTGGTAGAAAGCGACGTGCTGACCCGTATGCGGGCGCACAAATTCCAGTCCATCTTCACCTACTGGGGCGCGGATTATCTCGATCCGAATACCAATGCCAGCACCTTTGCGTATAACGTGCCGAATGGCCCGAAAACGCTGGCTCAGCGTATTCAGTGGGTGATCCCGGAAATCAGCAAGCAGACACGCGCTGCTGCGGCAGAATCTGACCCGGAAAAACGCAAAGCGCTGTATGCCGATTTACAGCGTGAGCTGCAAAAAAGTTCACCGTTCGTGGTGGCGTTGCAGAGCAAATTGCTGGTGGCAATCCGTGACAACGTGAAGGGCGCGAGTCAGAACGTGGCGGGCAGTCAGCTGTATCTTGATACGGTGAGCAAGGAGTAAATATCCGGTTATCTGTTGCTGTTTCATTGGATATTTTACCGGTCGGACTGATCGAGCGCCTTTCGGTTTACACCATTACCGGCTGGCAAATTGCCGCCGAAACAGGGCTCAAAACGCAGTTGCGGTACTAAAAAACCGTGCTCCTGCCGCAATAATCAGCGGAAGGAGCACGTCAGTTTTTCCTGATGTTTTACCCGTGGTTAGCCGATGGTCATCAGGCTCGCATTTCCGCCCGCCGCCGCCGTGTTCACACTTAATGAACGCTCATGCAGCAGACGTTCCAGCAGGATGTTGTCTTCCCCACGCGCAAAACCCTGCACCGAGATAATCGGCCCGGAACGCTGGGCGATAGTCTGACACAGTTCGCGCAGCTGATCGGCGTCACCGTGATAAATCACCGCATCAAACACCAGCGCGTCGTTCTGCCAGTCTTTGGTGAAATCAACGCGTTCCTGCACGGCTTTCGGCAGGGTATTGAACAGGTCGCGTTGCAGCGGTGCATCCGGCCACAGAATGCGGCAACCGGTAGCAGTTACTGCCGCCAGCTGGGTCAGCGCATCTTCCTGATTATCGGCCAGCGCCAGAACACGTTCACGCGGCAGCAATGCGTAAGTGTTGCGTTCGCCGGTCGGCCCCGGCAGGGTGCGCAATGTGCCGCCCTGACTGGTCTGCGCGAACCGCTCGCAAACTGCCACTAACTCCTCGCGGTGTTTCTGCTCCGTTGCCCATTGTTGCAGGGCACGGTGCGGTGCCAGCAACGCTTCACGTACGGACGTATCCAGCGGCAGCTCTCTGTCCTGACGCAGCAACGTTTGCTGCACGGCATCCTGCGGACGGCTGCTCAGCAGGCGATACAGATACAGCGGCCCCCCGGCTTTCGGGCCGGTGCCCGACAATCCTTCGCCACCGAACGGCTGCACGCCAACCACTGCGCCGACCATATTGCGGTTCACGTACATATTGCCGACGTGCGCCTGCTGCGTGACACGATGAATGGTTTCATCGATGCGGGTATGAATACCCAGCGTCAGGCCGTAACCGGCCGCATTAATCTGACCGATCAGCTTATCCAGATCCTGACGGGCATAACGCACCACGTGCAGTACCGGTCCGAAAATCTCTTTCTTCATCTCATCGAAACTTTCCAGCTCGATAAGCGTAGGTTTCACAAAGGTGCCGTGCGGCCATTCCTGCTGATCGGCGGCAAATTCCTGCGCCGCCTGATACACGGTGCGGCCTTTGGCGCGCATCGCATCGATGTGTTTTTCGATACCCGCTTTGGCTTCGGCGTCGATCACCGGCCCGATATCGGTACACAGACGTTCCGGATTACCCATGCGGCATTCCGCCATCGCACCGCGCAGCATTTGCAGCGTGTGATCGGCTACGTCGTCCTGAATACACAATACGCGCAGGGCGGAACAACGCTGACCGGCACTGTCGAATGCCGAGGCAACCACATCCGTCACCACCTGTTCGGTCAGTGCGGAGGAGTCGACAATCATTGCATTCAGACCACCAGTTTCGGCGATAAGCGGCGTCGGACGCCCCTGCGGATCAAGACGACCGGCAATGTTGCGTTGCAGGATACCTGCGACATCTGTCGAGCCGGTAAACAGCACGCCGCGCACGCGTTCGTCATTCACCAGTTGCGAACCGACGGTTTCACCCTGACCCGGCAGCAGTTGCAGTACGCCAGCCGGAACCCCGGCTTCATGCAGAATGCCCACGGCTAATGCAGCAATCAGCGGCGTCTGTTCCGCCGGTTTCGCCAGCACGCTGTTACCGGCAGCAAGTGCCGCCGCAATCTGACCGGTGAAAATGGCCAGCGGGAAGTTCCACGGGCTGATACACACGACGGGGCCCAGCGGACGGTGGGTGTCGTTAGCGAAATCTTCACGGATCTGACCGGCGTAATAATGCAGGAAGTCCACGGCTTCACGCACTTCGGCGATGGCGTTATTAAAGGTCTTTCCGGCCTCACGCACCAGCACGCCAAGCAGGTTTTGCAGCTGAGCTTCCATCAGTTCTGCACCGCGTTGCAGGATTGCGGCACGCTCTTCGGGAGGCGTCGCAAACCAGATGGCACCGGCGGCGGCAGAAGCGTCCAGCGCACGGCTGATTTCGGCCTCCGTTGCTTCGCGCACGTACCCGACGATGTCGCTGTTTTGCGCCGGGTTGCGCACCGGCAGGAACTCGCCGTCGTCAGTTTGTGCATCAATAATCGGCTGGGCTTTTACCGGATGGCTGGCGCTTTGCAGCAGAGCGCTGGAAAGGGAAGCCAGACGGTGCTCGCTGGACATATCCAGACCGGCGGAATTCACGCGTGCTGTACCATAAGAGCTGCCGTAAAGATTACGCGGCAGGGGAATACGCGGGTGCGGCAATCCGACCTGACCTTCGCTGGCGGCCAGCGCTTCAACGGCCAGCACCGGATCGGCAACCAGTTCTTCAATCGGCAATGTGGCATCGGCAATACGGTTAACGAATGAAGTGTTCGCGCCGTTTTCCAGCAGACGACGCACCAGATAGGCCAGCAGCGTTTCATGTGTGCCGACCGGTGCATAAATACGGCAAGGGCGGTTCAGTTTGCCCTCGGAAATCTTACCCACAACCTGCTCGTACAGCGGTTCACCCATGCCGTGCAGGCACTGGAATTCATACTGACCCGGATAATAGTTGTTACCCGCCAGCTGATAAATAGCCGCCACGGTGTGGGCGTTGTGCGTCGCAAACTGCGGATAAATCAGGTTTGGCACCGCCAGCAATTTGCGGGCGCAGGCCAGATAAGAAACGTCGGTGTAAACCTTGCGGGTATAGACCGGATAATCTTCCAGACCTTCAACCTGCGCACGCTTGATTTCGCTGTCCCAGTACGCGCCCTTAACCAGACGGATCATCAGGCGACGACGGCTGCGTTGTGCCAGATTGGTCAGATAATCAATCACCATCGGGCAGCGTTTCTGATAAGCCTGGATCACAAAGCCGATGCCGTTCCAGCCCGCCAGCTCCGGTTCGAAGCAGAGTTTTTCCAGCAGATCGAGGGAGATTTCCAGACGGTCTGCTTCTTCGGCGTCAATGTTAATGCCGATGTCGTAACTGCGCGCCAGCAAGGTCAGGGAAAGCAGGCGCGGGTATAACTCTTCCATCACTCGTTCATACTGCGCGCGGCTGTAACGCGGATGCAGGGCGGAAAGTTTGATGGAAATTCCGGGGCCTTCATAAATACCGCGACCGTTAGAGGCTTTACCGATGGCATTAATGGCCTGCTGATAAGACTGCAAATACGCCTGCGCATCTTTTTCCGTCAGCGCGGCTTCACCCAGCATATCGTAGGAATAACGGAAGCCTTTCTCTTCGTGTTTGCGGGCATTGGCCAGCGCTTCGGCGATGGTTTCACCGGTCACGAACTGTTCGCCCATCAGACGCATCGCCATATCTACGCCTTTGCGGATCAGCGGTTCACCACTTTTACCGATAATGCGGTTGAGGGATGTCGACAGGCTGGCTTCGTTATGTGTCGCCACCAGTTTACCGGTGAACAGCAAACCCCAGGTGGCGGCGTTGACGAACAACGACGGGCTGCGGCCCAGATGAGAATGCCAGTTGCCATTGCTGATTTTGTCGCGGATTAACGCGTCACGCGTTGGTTTGTCCGGAATACGCAATAAGGCTTCGGCGAGACACATCAGCGCCACGCCTTCCTGAGAAGACAGGGAGAATTCCTGCAACAGGCTTTGCACCATCCCGGCGCGACCGTTTGCACTCTTCTGGTTACGCAGTTTTGTGGCGATGTCGGCGGCCAGTTTCAGCGCAGCGTCGCCAAGCGGGGCAGGTAAACGGGCCTGCTCCAGCAGCATAGAAACCGCTTCAGGCTCGGGACGACGATAGGCGGCGGTAATGGCGGAACGGCTGACCGACTGCGGTAAAATCTGCTCGGCAAAATCAAGGAACGGCTGATGCGTTTCCTGAACCGCCGGTAAGGCAGCCTCGTCGCTTTCGCCGGCAGTTGCGCCGTTCAGCGCCGGGATCTCCGGCAAAGCATCACCATTTTCCAGACGTTCCAGATAAGAAAAAATCGACTGCTTAATCAGCCAGTGCGGCGTGCGGTCAATTTTAAGCGCCGCCTCTTTTAGCCTGTCGCGTGTGCTCTCGTCCAGCTTCACGCCCATCGTTGTCATACCCATGCGCAACCACTCCATATGAAAAGGTTCAGGTGAATTCATTATCTTTATGGCAAGCAATATCTTCTATGTTGCAACCTTGTGCAACCCTGTTAATGCACGAAGTATGCCTGATGTGATTTATTTGGCATTTTTAACAAAATGCGGCGTCTGGAAAAGCCTGTCTGACTGATATCACTCTAAACAGAAGGGGCGCAGCTGGTGCAACTTACGCAGTTGCAACGTGCAACCCGGATACAAAATAACTGTGATGGAGAGTGAATTTTAAGTATCGAAATTGTTAAAACAATTGAAAAGTCGTTGCCGCTGAACCAGTATCCGGCACGACAGGATTTTTGAATAACAACCCTACTTAAGACGCTGACTAATGACGCGTAACGATAAAAATATGGAGAGTAATGCTGAAACCTTTGCCGGTTTCAGCCATCATCTCGCCCCGGCAGGCTTTTGACCGTCTTTCCTAAGAAAGGCGTCAGGACAGACAGGTGCCGGACAACATCGCAAATAAGAAGAAAGTGGAGAATGGAATGACAATGAACACACCGATGCTGGTGACGTTTTGTGTTTATATTTTCGGGATGATTTTGATAGGGCTCATCGCGTATTTACGAACCAAAAACTTTGATGATTATATTCTGGGTGGACGCAGTTTAGGCAGCGTGGTGACCGCGCTTTCAGCCGGGGCTTCTGATATGAGCGGCTGGCTGTTAATGGGGTTACCGGGCGCGATTTTTATTTCCGGAATTTCTGAAAGCTGGATTGCGATTGGCCTGACGATCGGCGCGTATCTGAACTGGAAACTGGTGGCGGGGCGCTTACGTGTGCATACCGAAGCCAACAACAACGCGCTGACGCTGCCGGATTACTTCACCCATCGTTTTGAAGATTCCAGCAAGCTGCTGCGTATTATCTCGGCAATCGTGATTTTGGTGTTCTTCACCATTTATTGCGCTTCCGGCATCGTGGCCGGTGCGCGTCTGTTTGAAAGCACCTTTGGCATGACGTATCAGACGGCGCTGTGGGCCGGTGCGGCAGCGACCATCATTTATACCTTTATCGGCGGTTTTCTGGCGGTCAGCTGGACAGATACCGTGCAGGCCAGCCTGATGATTTTCGCGCTGATCCTCACGCCGGTGATCGTTATCCTCGCCGTGGGCGGTATTGATACCTCAATGATGGTGATTCAGGCTAAAAACCCTGAGTACACCGATATGTTTAAAGGCATGAATCTGGTGGCGATTTTGTCACTGCTGGGCTGGGGACTGGGCTATTTTGGTCAGCCGCACATTCTGGCGCGTTTCATGGCCGCCGATTCTCATCACACTATCCGCAGCGCACGCCGTATCAGCATGACCTGGATGATCTTGTGTCTGGCCGGCACCATCGCAGTGGGCTTCTTCGGGATTGCATACTTCAGCAATAATCCGGGTGAAGCGGGCAACGTGACCCAAAACGGTGAGCGCGTATTCATCGAACTGGCGAAAATCCTGTTCAACCCGTGGATCGCCGGTATCTTGCTGTCCGCCATTCTGGCGGCGGTGATGAGCACCCTGAGCTGCCAGCTGCTGGTGTGTTCCAGTGCGATCACAGAAGACTTGTACAAAGCGTTCCTGCGTAAAGGCGCGAGTCAGCGTGAACTGGTCTGGATTGGTCGTCTGATGGTGCTGGTGGTTGCGCTGGTAGCGATTGCGCTGGCAGCCAATCCTGAAAACCGGGTGCTGGGTCTGGTGAGTTACGCGTGGGCTGGTTTCGGTGCGGCGTTTGGTCCGGTTATCCTGATTTCGGTGATGTGGAAACGTATGACGCGTAACGGCGCACTCGCGGGCATGATCGTCGGTGCGGTCACGGTTATCTTGTGGAAACAATATGGCTGGACTGAACTGTATGAAATCATTCCGGGCTTTATCTTCGCCTCGCTGGCTATCTGGATTGTCAGCCTGATGGGACGCAAACCTTCTGCTGCGGTGGAAGAGCGTTTCACGACGGCGGAAGCAGAATACAACACCATTTAACACGCGGGCTTTATAGCCGTAACACATTTTGCCGTAACGATTTTTTAGCCGTTACAACAATGCCGAACGGGGTCGTCTGACCCCGTTTCTCAGACTCTCCCGCCACACTTTTCCCCATACTTCTCACCACGTGTTTCACCAGGCGTTTCATTAAAGAAAGTCCCGCTCTGTCATTTCATGCGCATTTCCTCGGACGCCTGCAAAAAAGGGTCGGTTACCTCTTGTATTTCTTTTGGCAAGAATGATAATCACTATCGTTTCTTTTTACTTTTCTTTACAGAGCCCTTACAGTTTTTGCCGATTCATGGGGTCAGGAGTTATCGCTATGTTCGTTCCGTTTCTCATTATGTTTCGCGAAGGGCTGGAAGCGGCGCTGATTGTCAGCCTGATCGCCAGCTATTTAAAACGGACGCAACGCGGGCAGTGGCTCGGTGTGGTCTGGATTGGCGTGTTCGTTGCTGCGGCGTTATGTCTGGCGCTGGGGCTGTTCATCAACGCCACCACCGGTGAATTTCCGCAAAAGCAGCAGGAATTATTTGAAGGCATCGTCGCCGTGGTCGCGGTATGCATTCTGACTTACATGGTGTTCTGGATGCGCAAAGTGTCGCGTTCCATCAAGGTGCATCTGGAAGGCGCAATTGATAATGCGCTCAGTTCCGGGCGCGGGCAGGGCTGGGCGCTGGTGGCTATGGTGTTCTTTGCCGTCGCGCGTGAAGGCCTGGAATCGGTGTTTTTCCTGCTGGCGGCTTTCCAGCAAGACGTGGGAATAGCCGCACCCATCGGCGCCATGCTGGGGCTGGGCGCGGCCATCGTGCTGGGTTTCCTCATCTACTACGGCGGTGTGAAACTGCATCTGGCAAAATTTTTCAAATGGACCAGCCTTTTTATCCTCTTCGTTGCGGCCGGTCTGGCGGCAGGTGCGATCCGCGCATTCCACGAAGCGGGATTGTGGAACGGTTTACAGGACATTGCGTTTGATTTGAGCAATACGCTCTCCACGCATTCCCTGTTCGGCACCTTGCTGGAAGGGATGTTTGGTTATCAGGAAGCGCCAAGTGTGAGCGAAGTGCTGGTCTATTTCCTGTACCTGATCCCGGCGCTGTTCTTCTTTTTCATGCCTCAGGGAAAATCCTCTGTGGCCGCCCCGGCCTCTGCCGGGCAAAAAACACAACGTTGATTTCATTCACTTCTCATCACCTTGCCTTTGCCATGGAGTTGTACATGCCACATTTTCGCCGTAAAGCTTTACAGATTGCACTGCTGTCTCTGCCGGCTTTTGCGCTGAGCGCAAACGTACTGGCAGCAGACGTTCGTCAGGTCAAAATTACTGTGAATGATAAACAGTGTGAACCGATGGCCCTGAGCGTCCCGGCCGGTAAAACACAGTTTGTTATCCACAACGACAGCCAGAAGAACCTGGAATGGGAAATTCTGAAAGGCGTGATGGTGGTGGAAGAGCGTGAAAACGTCGCGCCGGGCTTCACTCAGAAAATGACCGCCAATCTGGAGCCGGGCGAATATGACATGACCTGTGGCCTGCTGAGCAATCCAAAGGGCAAACTGACCGTGACCGCAGAAGGCGCGGCGGCTTCCGCTAAACCGGACGCGATGGCGCTGGTCGGGCCGATTGCAGAATATAAAGTGTATGTGACTCAGCAGGTTGGCGAACTGGTTTCCCACACCAAAGCGTTCACCGATGCTATTAAGAAAGGCGACCTGGCGAAAGCGCAGTCTCTTTACGCATCGACCCGCGTTTACTATGAGCGCATCGAGCCCATCGCGGAATTGTTCTCAGATCTGGACGGCAGCATTGATGCCCGTGAAGACGATTTCGAGAAAAAAGCGGAAGATCCAAACTTCACCGGTTTCCACCGTCTGGAGAAAATCCTCTTCGCAGATAAAACCACTAAAGGCGCGGAGCCTTTTGCTGACAAGCTGTATACCGACACGGTTGATCTGCAAAAACGTATCACTGACCTGACCTTCCCGCCTAGTAAAGTGGTCGGCGGTGCAGCAGGGCTTATCGAAGAAGTGGCAGCCAGCAAAATCAGCGGTGAAGAAGACCGTTACAGCCGCACCGACCTGTGGGATTTCCGCGCTAACCTCGACGGCGCGCAGAAAATCGTAAACCTGCTGCGTCCGCTGCTGGAAAAAGCCGACAAGCCGCTGCTGGATAAAATCGACGCAAACTTCAAAACTGTCGATTCTCTGCTGGATAAATACAAAACCAAAGACGGTTACGAGAACTACGAAAAACTGTCCGATGCCGACCGTAACGCCATGAAAGGCCCGATCACCACGCTGGCTGAAGATCTGGCTAAACTGCGCGGTGTGCTTGGTTTAGATTGATACTCTTAAGCTTCCTCCCCTGCGAAGGGGAGGGTTGGGGTGGGGTATTAAAGTAAAATTCAGCGGCTAAAGTGTGCCTAACCCCCAGTTTTGTTATTAATACCCCCTCCCAACCTCCCCCTTCGCAGGGGGAGGAGCGTTACACCGAGGCATAGCAATGAGCAATAAAAACGATAATAAGTCCGTTAATCAGGACGACGTTTCTTCTTCACGCCGCAGCTTGTTAAAAGGCGTGGGATTGTTAGGCGGGGCATTTGCCCTGGGCGGCGCAGCGACTGCGCAGGCTGAGAAAGCACCCGGAGCAAAAAAAGAGTACACGCCAGGCACCGTTTCCCCCGACGAACGCTGGGGCAAGCAACCGTATTATGGCGAACATCAGGCGGGGATTTTAACGCCGCAGCAGGCCTCGATGATGCTGGTGTCCTTCGATGTGCTGGCCACCAACAAAGCCGATCTGGAGCGTTTATTCCGTCTGCTGGATTCCCGTTTTGCATTTCTGACTACCGGTGGCACCGCGCCGTCACTGGATCCGAAATTCCCGCCGATGGATTCCGGAGTGATGGGCGCTGAAATTTATCCCGATAACCTGACCATGACATTGTCCGTCGGCGAATCACTGTTTGATGAACGCTTCGGACTGGCGCCGCATAAGCCGCTGAAATTAAGCCGCATGACGCGTTTTCCGAATGATTCCCTTGATGCGAAACTGTGTCACGGCGACCTGTCATTGCAAATCTGCGCCAACAACAGCGATACCGTGGTTCACGCATTGCGCGACATCATTAAATACACGCCGGATTTGCTCAGCGTGCGCTGGCGTCGTGACGGCTTTATCTCTTCTCATGCCGCGCGCAGTCAGGGCAAAGAGACGCCGATTAACCTGCTGGGCTTTAAAGACGGCACGGCCAATCCGGATTCCAAAGACAAGCCGCTGATGGATAAAGCCATCTGGGTGACGCCAGATCAGGCAGAGCCAGCCTGGACAACGGGTGGCAGCTATCAGGTGACACGTCTGATCCCGTTCAAAGTGGAATTCTGGGACCGCACGCCGTTGCAGGAACAGCAATCCATTTTTGGTCGCCATAAAGCCACCGGCGCGCCACTGGGCATGGAAAAAGAGCACGATGTGCCCGATTACACCAAAGACCCGGAAGGCAAAGTGATCCCGCTGGACGCGCATATCAGGCTGGCCAATCCGCGAACTAAAGAAACCGAAGACAATCTGATGCTGCGTCGTGGTTACAGCTATTCGCTGGGCGTGACCAATTCCGGCCAGCTGGAAATGGGGCTGATTTTTGTCTGCTACCAGCATGATCTGGAAAAAGGCTTCCTGACGGTGCAAAAGCGCCTGAATGGCGAAGCGCTGGAAGAATATATCCGTCCCAATGGCGGCGGTTTCTTCTTCACGCTGCCGGGCAATAAAGATGAAAGTCACTACCTCGGACAATCTTTGATCGAAGCATAATTGAGCTCCTCCCGCTGCGAAGGGGGAGGAACTCAATCCTGAAATGCTTTTTACGGCTGGTTACGCAATTCACGACCTGTTAATACTCCGCTTAATTCCTGAAAATCTCAGTAATGTCATGATGATAAATCGCGTAAATGATTTATCACGATGCCAGTTCTGAGATTGCTATGACCATCAACCATTCCCGCAGAAAACTGCTGATTTTCGGTATCGGGCTGTCGCTGACGGCGCCGCGGCTTTACGCTGCGCAAAAGGCGGTACGCATTACCATGACGTCGGATGCCAGTCAGATCCACGTTGAATTACCGGCAGCCGATAAGCGTTGTCGCGTGTTTACGCTTAGCGCGCCGGAGCGGGTGGTGATCGACATGCCGGTGACGTCATTCCCGCCAGAACTGGAACATGCGCTGACCGTGGTGCGGCAGAAATTCCCGTGGGTGGCAGAAGGGCGTCTTGCCCATTTCAGCCCGGACGTGGCGCGTATTGTATTGCAGGTGAAGGGTAAACCAGTGATTACGCGCAGTACGGAGAATGGCGTGCTGAAAGTCTCGATCACAGAACAGAATGCCGCGCAGAATTTGCCGCAGACAATCCCCGTCACCACCACCACGCCGCGCGCTGAGAAACCGCTGCTGGTGATGATCGATCCCGGTCACGGCGGTAAGGATCCGGGGGCGATCGGCAATGAAGGCACTTACGAAAAACACGTGGTGTTGCACATCGCCAGACGGTTGCAAACGTTGCTGGATAAACAGTACGGTATTCATGCAGTGCTGACGCGTCAGGACGACGTGTTTATCCCGTTGTATCACCGCGTCAGTCTGGCGCATCAGCACCAGGCGGACCTGTTTATTTCCATCCACGCCGACGGGTTTACTAACGATCAGGTGTCGGGCGCGTCGGTTTTTGCCCTGTCTGAGCATGGCGCAGGCAGCGCGATGGCGCGGTATTTATCGCAAAGTGAAAACAGCGCAGACGTGCTGTACGACAACGATTTTAAGACCGACGATCAATACCTTAAAGAAACACTGTTTGATCTCGACCAGCACGAAACCATTCATCGCAGCATGAATTTTGGCACGCATCTGGCGGCGAATATCGTCAAAGTCCATCACATGCACAGCCCGCATCCGGAGCAGGCAGGTTTTGCGGTTTTAAAATCTCCACGCATTCCCTCGGTGCTGGTGGAGACCTCGTTCATCACCAATAAACAGGAAGAAAAACTGCTCGGCGAACCGGTCTTTCAGGAGAAAATGGCCCGTGCGCTGGCAGATGGCATTAACAGTTACTTCATCAATGAAAAGAAAAACAATCTGCTGAGCTGAGTAAAATTCAGCGTGCTTGCGGAGGATCTGAAAAAGATCCGCGTGATCCTATTGACGCCAGCCACAAACTTTTTTACATTTTGGTAACGCAAATATTTCAGCTGTCATTATACTGAAATTATAAAGTGATAGTTTTTAAGATGTACAAGACAGGTTTTCACAAGGTGTACGGCAGGTGCCGTTAATAACACTGCGGGGAGCGCGAATGGTAAAGTCCATGTTTGGGCTGGTGAACGAAAATAACATGCTTCACTGCCTGACTCGTTGTTGTCGCTTAAATGCAAACGAGGGCAAGGCCACCGTATCTCCAATATTGACGTCATCATTTTCAGTTTATTCCTGCCGCTTTTTACAACAATCATCATCCACGCAACCTCAACCCTGTTCTTTAAATGACCCCTCAATTGTTGATAAAAATGATGTGAATATCACTGGCTTTTATCCTGGATATCTCATTTTATGGGTCAGCGGTTTGTCATTATTGACGACATTGGCAATGCCTCCTCGTGAACAGAAAACAACCAGGAGATTATTATCCAATCGCTTTGGTTTATTTTCCTCTTCACGTTATTCATTGGCTCTACTTGGTCTAAAAGGAGACCAAAACCTCATTTGTTAGTGAAACATAACCGTGCGGGCATTATGCCTTAGCGTTAAGTGAATCAAACTGTAAGGTGCCACTATGGGAAGACAGAAAGCAGTGATCAAAGCTCGTCGTGAAGCAAAACGTGTTATTCGTAATGATTCACGCAGTCACCGCCAGCGCGAGGAAGAGTCTGTGACGTCACTGGTACAGATGGGCGGTTTGGAATCGATCGGAATGGCTCGCGACAGTCGCGATACTTCCGTCATCGAAGCGCGTACTGAAGCTCAAGGTCATTACTTATCAGCCATAGAGAATAAGCAGTTAATTTTTGCCACCGGCGAAGCGGGCTGCGGCAAAACATTTATCAGCGCTGCGAAAGCGGCAGAGGCATTAATTCATAAAGAAATCGACAGAATTATAGTGACACGTCCGGTATTGCAGGCCGATGAAGATCTCGGTTTCTTACCCGGCGATATTTCTGAGAAGTTCGCGCCTTATTTCCGTCCGGTTTACGACATCTTATTACGTCGACTGGGTTCATCATTCCTGCAATATTGCTTGCGACCGGAAATAGGCAAAGTTGAAATTGCGCCATTCGCTTATATGCGCGGGCGAACTTTTGAAAATGCAGTGGTTATTCTGGATGAAGCCCAGAATGTCACGGCCAGTCAGATGAAAATGTTCCTGACCCGTCTCGGTGAAAACGTGACGGTGATCGTTAACGGTGATATTACCCAGTGCGATTTACCACGCGGCGTAGTATCGGGTCTCAGCGATGCAATGTCCCGCTTCGAAGAAGACGAGATGGTTGGCATCATTCAGTTTGGCAAAGAGGATTGCGTGCGTTCAGAACTGTGTAAACATACGCTGCACGCGTACTCTTAATTCCTCCCATGTTTCAGTAAAAAGCCCGGCGACTGGACTGTCCGGGCTTTCATCTCTTCAAATCACCAGCAACCCGTATTTACAGCACTTTTTCCAGAAACCTGCGGGTACGCGCATGGCGTGGACGGTCGAGCACCTGCGCCGCGCTGCCGGTTTCCACCACTGCACCATCCACCATAAACACCACCTGATCGGCCACCTGACGCGCAAAGCCTATTTCATGCGTCACTACCACCAGCGTGACGCCTGACTGCGCCAGTTTCCTGATCACGTCCAGCACCTCGCCGACCAGTTCGGGATCCAGCGCTGATGTGGGTTCATCAAATAACATCACTTTCGGATTGAGTGCCAGCGCGCGGGCAATGGCGATGCGTTGTTGCTGTCCGCCTGACAGATGTCGGGGCCATGCCAGCGCTTTTTCACGCAGGCCGACGGTGTCGAGTAATTCATATGCGCGGGCGATGGCCTGTTTGCGGCTTAGCAATCCGTGAACCACCGGCGCTTCGATAATGTTATCCAGCACGGTCATGTGCGGGAATAAATTGAAATTCTGGAACACATACCCGACGTGAGTACGTTGCTTGAGAATGGCGCGTTCTTTCAGTTCATACAGCGTGTCGCCTTTGCGCCGGTAACCAATGTAATCGCCATCAATCTGGATAAAACCTTCATCAACCCGTTCCAGATGATTAATGGTGCGCAGCAGGGTGGATTTTCCCGAGCCGGAAGGGCCGAGGATCACCGTCACCGTGCCCGGTTCTATGCTCAGACTGACGTTATCCAGCGCCTTGTGTGCGCCGTAATATTTACTCAAATTGCTGATGTCGATGCGCCCGATGGTTGCGCTGTGCGGTTTAGGCACAAATTGCCGTTCTGCGGGAGCATCTGCCGGGCGGTTAACGAATAAATCAAAGGCTTCGGACATAGGATTTTCCCTTTAATGAGGACGGGCAACGCGCCACTGACGCAGACGCTGCAACGGAGTCGGCGCGACCTGACGAACGGTGCCGCGGGAGAAATAACGTTCGACGTAATACTGCAAAACAGACAGCACGGTGGTGATCAGCAGATACCAGATCGTCGCCACCATCAGCAACGGAATGACCTGCTGCGTGCGGTTGTAAATCACCTGCACGGTATAAAACAGTTCCGGCATCGACAGCACATAAACAATCGACGTGCCTTTCGCCAGGCTGATCACTTCATTAAACCCGGTCGGCAGAATGGAGCGCAGCGCCTGCGGCAAAATAATGCGGAAGGTGCGACGGTAAGCCGGTAATCCCAGCGCGGCGGCGGCTTCATGCTGCCCGTGCTCAACACCTAAAATCCCGCCACGGATAATTTCTGCGGTATAGGCGGACTGCACCAGCGAAAGGCCGAGAACGGCAACCGAAAACTGATCCAGCAAATCCACCGTCGGGGTGCTGAAAAAGGAGATTGTAGTGAACGGAATGCCCAGCGACAGGTTGTCGTACAGATAGGAAAAGTTGTAGAGGATGATTAATACCAGCAACAGCGGCAATGAGCGGAACAGCCAGATATAGCCCCAGGCCAGCGCATTCAGCAGATAAGATTTCGACAGGCGGGCGAGGGCGAGAGCCGTGCCGAAAATGACGCCAAACAGGGTGCCCAGCAGGGTGAGTAACAGCGTCTTGCCCAGACCCGATAAAATCACGGGATCAAAAAACCATTGCCGGAACACGCCCCATTCCCAGCGGGAATTTGTCGCAATCGACTGAATAATCCCGAGCAGAATAAACGCTGAAAAGACGGCACCGGCCAGCCGCCACGGATAACGCGCCGGCACCACTTTCAGCGGGGGATGATTCACAGATGAAGGGGCATTTTCGCTCATAGTCTTTCTCTTTCTGTTTGCTGCTGATTACGACACCGGAACGTCGGCGGTCAGTTTCTTGGTAAACGGCAGACGACCGTCATAAGGAGACCGGGAATAGACTTCCGGATCCAGTCGCGTATCGAACTGCGGCTGATAACCGTGAGATAAGTACAACCCGACCGCTTCCGGCTGGCGGAAACCGGTGGTGAGAAACACCTGCCGGTAACCGTAAGCGGCAGCGCGGCGTTCCAGTTCATGCAAAATTTTCTGTGCCAGCCCCTGACGGCGCAGCGAGCGGTGCGTCCAGATGCGTTTCAGCTCGGCGGTTTCGGCGTCGTACCGCTTATACGCGCCCATCGCAATGGGCGCTCCGTTTCTCAGCAGAACAATAAATGCGCCGTCGGGCCGGGCGAACACGCTGTCATCCTCAGGTTCCTTGCTGGCAAAATAGTCGCCGTAACGTTCACGGTATTCGCCGAATAAACCCTGAATCACCGGCGCAATCAGCGGATCTTCCGCTACGGTCTGGATAAATACGTCTTCGCTCATCGTGGCGTCCTCTGATTAATCGCCCAGTCCAGGCGGGTTAATTTCTGAATGATCGATTTTTTCGACGCTCTCACCCCAGCGGTCCAGCACTTTGATATAAGCCCCGCTGGCAATGGCGCTGTTCAGCGACGCCTGCACGGCATCCACCAGTCCGTTACCTTTTTTCAGCGTCACTGCGATATTGGCGGTTTTCGGCCAGCCGCCCGGCACCGTGCCGACCAGTTTGGTTTTGCCAGTCAGCAGCGCTTTATACGCACCGGTGACGTTAGGCCCGAAAGTGGCATCGGCGCGACCGGACTGGATCGCCAGCGTGGCAGCAGCGTCATCGGTGACATATTGCGGTTTCAGTGCCGGTAATCCCTTAGCCTGATTCTCTTTGTCCCAGGCAAGCAACACGGCTTCCTGATTGGTGCCGGAACCGACGATGATGCGTTTACCGGCGATATCCGGCGCAGAAGTAATGGATGTGATTTTGCTGTCGCTTTTCACGTAAAAGCCCAGCGTGTCCTGACGATAGGTCGCGAAATCAAACTTGGTTTTGCGGTCTTTAGTGACGGTGATGTTGTAGATGGCAGCGTCATATTTCCCCGACGTCACACCCAGCGGCCAGTCTTCCCATGAAGCCGGCACCACTTTGAGTTTCAGGCCTAAACCGTCCGCCACCAGACGGGCGATATCGGCTTCGCTGCCGATCACAGTTTTGTTATCGCGGGCATACAGCCCGAACGGCGGGGCGCTCCCAAGAACCGCCAGTGCCACGGTCAGCGTGCCCGGTTCGACAAACTTAAAGTTCGCCGGGATTTTTGCCACGGCTTCCGGGCTTTTCGGCGTATTAATGGGGGTTTCATTCGCCACCAGATCAATACCTGGCGCGGCGTATGCCGCTGATGAAAAACTTAATATTGCCGCGATGGCGGTAGCTGTGATGGTTGCGCTATGTTTCATCATTATTATTTTTACCCTGCATTCTTATTTTAAGAGGTGATGACCGTGAGGTGACGCTTTCACTATTCCCGAGTGTTACAGGGATGTAAAACAACAAAATTAAATAATCAAATAGCTAAAATAGAAATGCCATACGCAAAGGGCTTCGACGAAACATAAGAGATAAAGGCCAGCAACATTATTGATACCTTTTGGAGTGAGTTTTTCTAAAAAGAAAAAATAAAGAGGCACATGTTATTTTTGAGATTCACCTTAAAATATTCACATTTATCGGTGTGTGAGAATCCCCTGAAGCACGTAGAATAAACTTTCATTCGGAAGTGATTTTTTAGTTTTCTTGTTTTATTTATAAGGATATATCCCATGAGCGATGCCCAAAAAAGTCCAATCGTACGACGTAAATCAACATTACTTTATGTGGGCAAAGTGCCTGTTGGCGGAGATTCGCCAATAACGGTACAGTCAATGACGAATACCAATACGAACGACGTGAATGCCACGGTGAGTCAGATTAATGCTCTTGAAAAAGCAGGCGCAGACATTGTTCGTGTATCAGTCCCAACTATGGATGCGGCGGAAGCATTCAGAATGATTAAGGAACAGGTGAATGTTCCCCTGATCGCAGATATTCATTTTGATTATCGGATAGCGTTGCAGGTTGCAAAATACGGTGCTGATTGCCTGAGAATAAATCCCGGTAATATTGGTAATGAAGCCCGTATTCGCTCGGTCGTTGACTGCGCACGTGACAAAAATATTCCCATTCGTATCGGCATCAATGGCGGTTCACTGGAAAAAGATATTCAGGAAAAGTATGGCGAACCCACACCGGAAGCCTTGCTGGAATCTGCGATGCGTCACGTAGATATTCTGGATCGTCTGAATTTTGATATGTTTAAAATCAGTGTAAAAGCGTCAGATGTTTTTCTGGCGGTACAGTCATACCGTTTGCTGGCGGCACAAATTGTGCAACCTCTGCATCTGGGGATCACTGAAGCAGGCGGATTGCGCAGTGGTTCGGTAAAATCGGCGATTGGACTTGGTATGCTGCTGTCAGAAGGGATTGGCGATACTCTGCGTGTCTCTCTCGCCGCTGACCCTGTCGAAGAAGTGAAGGTAGGATTCGATATTTTAAAATCCCTGCGTATTCGCTCCCGTGGTATTAATTTCATTGCCTGTCCTACCTGTTCCCGGCAGGAATTTGATGTGATTAAGACAGTAAATGAACTGGAACAACGCCTGGAAGATATTACCCTGCCGATGGATGTGTCAATTATTGGGTGTGTCGTGAATGGTCCGGGTGAAGCATTGGTATCAACCTTAGGCGTTGCCGGAGGTCATAATAAAAGCAGTTTTTATGAAGCAGGCGTACGTCAGAAAGAACGTTTTGACAACGATAAAATAATTGACCAGCTTGAAAGTAAAATACGTGCCAAAGTCGCGATGATGAATCATAAAAATAATATTGATATGGTGAATGGATAATCCCAATAAAATTCGCAATGTTAATATTTAGATAACAATTATTTTACCGACGGGCAGTCCTGTTACTGACAAATTTATAAATATTACAGATTTCATTTAAGCCTTTCTCTTAAGTCAAAGAGGTAAACGCCCGGAATAGGCGGGCGTATCTTCGCCAATATACGAACAGACTTTATTTTTCCCTGGTTAATTCATCCAGTGCTTTTTCAGCCAGTTGCTGGAAATATTCTGCCGCCGGATAAATAGCCGATTCGTCGGGATTAAATTGCGGATGATGCAAACCGAAATCACTGGCCGAGCCGATGCTGACAAACGCACCCGGTACGTGATGCAGGTAAAACGCAAAATCCTCACCGCCCATTTGTGCCTGCGCGACTTCGGTTTTATAGCCAAATTCATCCGCTGCTTTCAGGCTGAACTCGGCCCAGCGCGGCGTATTGACTACTGCCGGTGGCCCGCCAAACCAGTGCAATTCGGCTTTTGCGCCCAGCGCGTCTGCGACACCCGCGATGACTTTGCGGATGCGCTGCGGAATTTGCTCACGGATTTCGCTGTTGTGCGTGCGAACCGTGCCTTCGAGTTCTACGGTTTGTGGTAACACGTTCCAGGTATTGCCGCCTTCAATGCGGGTGACGCTGACCACTGCGGCTTCCTGCGCGCTGACATTGCGGCTGACCACCGTTTGCAATGCGGTCACGATGTGGCTGGCGGTGACGATACTGTCGACGCCTTCTTCCGGATGCGCGGCGTGCGCGCCTTTGCCGGTCACGGTTATCTGGAAGCGGTCAACATTGGCGTAGAACGCGCCGCCCTTGGTGGAGAAGGTGCCGACCGGCAATTCCGGCGCATTGTGCAGACCGAAAATAGCATCCACATTTTCCAGCGCACCGGCTTTAATCAGCTGCGACGCGCCGCCGAACCGTTCTTCCGCTGGCTGGAAAAACAACCGCACGCGGCCCGGCAGCTGGTCTTCACGTGCTTTAAGCAGATGGGCAGCACCCAGAATAACCGAGGTATGGAAATCGTGTCCGCAGGCGTGCATCACGCCGGGTTGTTGCGAACTGAACGGCACGCCGGACGTTTCTTCAATCGGCAGGGCATCAATGTCACCGCGAAGCGCCACCACCGGACCGTGTTCAGGTCCAATTTCCGCCACCACGCCGGTTTTCAACCCGAGGGATAAAATGCGGATCCCGGCTGCATTCAGCCATTGGGTGATTTTTTGCGTGGTAACAAACTCCTGATTGGATAATTCCGGATGCTGATGTAATTCACGGCGCCAGGCGATGAGTTGTTCTTCTAATCCTGATGGATTGTCTGCTGCGATGTTTTTCGTGTCTTCGGCAAGTGAAATGCTCATGGCGAAATAACCTTATTGTCTGAAAATGATTGTTACCCAAATGTAGCGGTTCATTTCATGCTAGCCAGAGCGAGGGAAATAACTAAATACTCAGTCGCTATAATTTATAGTCATTTTGCACACACGATTGCATAGCAAATTACTGACTATAGAAACGTGTTTTTATTATTTAGCTTTGGTCGTATTTCATGGAACTCTTTTTGTCACAATGAATAAAAGGGATGCCCAGGTGAATTACCGACTGAGTTTATTAGATCAAAGCCCGATCAACGACGGGCAGACAGCGGCGCAGGCACTGGAAGCGACGCTCACTTTCGCGCAAAAAGCCGAAGCGCTGGGTTATCACCGCCTGTGGGTTTCTGAGCATCACGACACCGAAAGGCTGGCAGGCAGCTCGCCGGAAGTGCTGATTGCCTGGCTGCTGGCGCGTACATCCCGGCTGCGGATCGGTTCAGGCGGCGTGATGCTGCAACATTACAGCCCGTATAAAGTGGCCGAGAATTTCCATTTGCTGGCCTCGCTGGCGCCGGATCGCGTAGATATCGGCATCGGCAAAGCGCCCGGCGGATTGCCGCTTTCTACCAAAGCCCTGCGCGGTCATACACCGGCAGATTCCGCGCCCGGATTTCCCGCGCAGTTACAGCAACTGACGCATTATCTGACTCATCTTGATGACCATCTGGCTGGCACGGAAGCCCGTGCGTTGCCGCGTCCGCCCGTCAGTCCGCAGCGATTTCTGCTGGGTGCCAGCCCGGAAAGCGCGCGGCTGGCCGCATCGCTCGGCTGGAATTTTGTGTTCGCCGGTTTTATCAATACCTCGGAACAGGTGATGACGGAATCCGTGCTGGCCTTTCACGAATATTCTGCCGGACAAGGGCAGGCGCTGGTCAGTCTGGCGGTGCTGGCAGCAGAAACCCGCGAACGGGCGGAAGCGCTGGTGGCTGAGCAACATAATTTTCGGGTCACGGTGGGCGACCGGCACGTCACGGTGGGCACCCGCGAACAGGCGGAGGCCTTTGTGCAACAGGCGGGCGCAACGCACTACCAGATTGAGCAACAGAAGCTCAGCGTGTTGCACGGCACGCCCGGCGATATCCATCAGCAACTGCGCGATATTCAGCGCCGTCTTTGCGTGAATGAATTTGTGATCCACACCCCACTGACAGATGCCGCGGTGCGTCTGAAGTCCATCGAATTGCTGGCGGGCCAGCATTAAGGAGTTTTCATGAGCCATTCAAGTCATTCAGGCAATTCAAAAAGTATAAAGCTGGGTCTGATGCTGCACGGTGCGGGCGGACATATGAATTCGTGGCGACATGAAAAAGCGCCTGCCGATGCCAGTGTGAATTTTCCGTACTTCCGTGATTTAGCCTTGCGCGCTGAAGCCGCCGGATTTGATTTTCTGTTTGTCGCCGACGGTCTGCACATCAACGAAAAATCGCTGCCGCACTTTCTGAACCGTTTCGAGCCGGTGGCACTGCTTTCTGCACTGGCATCAGCCACGCACAGCATTGGTCTGGCAGGCACCATTTCAACGTCTTACAGCGACCCGTTCACCGTGGCGCGTCAGCTGGCGTCCATCGACAATATCAGTCAGGGACGTGCGGGCTGGAATGTGGTGACATCACCGCTGGCCGGTTCCGCAAAAAATTTCGGCAAAGATCATCCTGAACACGCGCTGCGTTATCAGATTGCGGAAGAATATATCAATGTGGTGCAGGGGTTGTGGGATTCGTGGGAAGACGGCGCGTTTGTGCGTGACCGTGAAAGCGGCGTGTTTTTTGATGCGGCGAAGCTGCACAAACTGAATCATCAGGGACAGTTCTTCTCGGTGGAAGGGCCGCTGAATATTCAGCGCTCGCCACAGGGACAGCCTTTGATTTTCCAGGCCGGTGCGTCTGATGCCGGTATCGCGCTGGCAGGCAAATCTGCCGATGCGGTATTCACTAACGCCCGCACGCTGGAAGAAGCGCAGGAATACGCCGCGAAATTGCAGGTGCAGGTCGCGAAAAATGGTCGTCATCCGGTCGGGATTTTCCCCGGCATCAGCCCGATAGTCGGTAAAACCGAAGAAGAGGCCGAGGCAAAATATCAGTATCTGCTTTCCCTGCTTTCGCTCGATGACGCGCTGGCGTATCTCGGGCGCTTCTTCGACCATCATGATTTCAGCCAGTATCCGCCGGACGGTCCGTTCCCGGAACTGGGTGATTTAGGACAAAACACCTTCCGTTCGACCACTGACAGCATCAAGAAACTGGCGCGGGAAGAGAACCTCACGCTGCGTGAAATCGCCTATCAGACCACGCTGCCGCGCGGTGAATTCTTCGGTACGCCGGAACAGGTGGCTGACCGCCTGATCCGCTGGGTGGAAGAGGGCGGTGCCAGCGGCTTTATCATCAGCGGACCGGTGCTGACGGAAGCGCTGGACGATATCACCCGGCTGGTTCTGCCGGTGCTGGCGGCGCGGGGTTACTGGCATCCGTCAGAGGCGCAAACCCTGCGCGAGCGGCTGGACATTCCGTTTAAAATCAACCGTTACAGCGTGCAGGAAACCCGCCGCGAGACAGTGAACGAAAAATAGTTACAACATACTAATGCTTTTATGTGAGCCCGCTCCGGTAGCCCCGAGCGGGCTTTTTGCTTTGCAGGGGATCGGCGGGGGTTGTCTCACAGAAAAAAGGGGCGTAGGTTTCGACAAAACCATAAGAAATCTTTGAACTGATAAAGGAAATGAAATGAAAGCATTGGTTCTCGAACAACAAGACAAAGCCACTCTGGCCGAAGTGAAAGACATCGCTCTGCCGGAAATGGCCGCGGGCGACGTGCTGGTGGATATCAGCTGGTCAGGGCTCAATTACAAAGATGCGCTGGCGATCACCGGCAAAGGCAAAATCATCCGCCAGTTCCCGATGGTGCCGGGCATTGATTTCACCGGCCATGTAAAACGCAGTAACGATCCACGATATTCGGCGGGACAAGCGGTGATCCTCACCGGCTGGGGCGTGGGCGAAAACCACTGGGGCGGACTGGCAGAACAGGCCTGCGTCAAAGGTGACTGGCTGGTCGCACTGCCGGAAACGCTGCCTGCACGCAATGCAATGATCATCGGCACCGCCGGTTTCACCGCCATGTTATGCGTGATGGCGCTTGAAGACGCAGGCGTGACGCCGGAAAGCGGCACCGTGCTGGTGACCGGTGCCAGCGGTGGCGTCGGCAGTACCGCCGTGGCACTGCTGCATACCCTCGGTTACACTGTCACGGCCGTGACCGGACGTGGATCCACGCATGATTACCTGCGCAAACTGGGTGCCAGCGAAATTCTGTCCCGCGATGATTTCGCCGAAACCCGTCCGCTGGAAAAACAGCTGTGGGCCGGTGCCATCGATACTGTAGGTGACAAAGTGCTGGCTAAAGTGCTGGCACAAACCAATTACGGCGGCTGCGTGGCGGCCTGCGGTCTGGCGGGGGGCTTTGGTCTTCCAACCACTGTGATGCCGTTTATTCTGCGTAACGTGCGTTTACAGGGCGTGGATTCCGTTTCTGTGCCCGCTGAACACCGTGCGGCAGTGTGGGAACGTCTGGCGAGTACGCTGCCGGAAAGCTTCTATCAGCAGGCCGCGACGGAGATTACGCTGGAGCAGGCACCGGCGTATGCCGAAGATTTTCTGAATAATAAAATTCAGGGCAGAACGCTGGTGAAAATCGGCGGTTAACCCTGTTCAGCCCCGGCATTTTCACGATGCCGGGGTGTTTTCCCCGCTCAATTTTCCCGCCGCGCTAAAGAATTTCCTCAAACCAGCCGATAAATACAACGTCCCTTGAGACAAAAAGAGAACGGAATTCCTTATTTTCCGAACGACGCACAGCGCAAACACCGATAAAAACGAATAACGACAGGCATGGGGAAAGTATGGATAATTTTCAGAAAGAAATTGATGAGAGAACTAATCTCACTTCATCAAACCGGTTTGAGCTTTTGCTGTTCCGTCTTGGAACCTCGCCGGAAGACGAACAATCTGAACTCTTTGGTATCAACGTCTTTAAATTGCGCGAAATCGTGCCGATGCCGGCATTGACCAAAGCCGCAGGCATGTCATCGCCGATGATGGGCATGGCGAATATTCGCGGTGAAATTATCCCGGTGATTGATTTGCCCGCGGTGGTCGGCTGCGTGCCGAAAACCGGGCTGAACATTTTGCTGGTCACGGAATATGCCCGCAGCACGCAGGCGTTTGCTGTGGAATCCGTGGACGATATCGTGCGTCTCGAATGGAGTCAGGTGCTGGCTGCCGAATCCGGCGTCAAGAGCCGCAACATCACCAGTATCGCGCGTCTGGATAGCGATAAATCCAGCACCCGTCTGGCGCTGGTACTCGACGTTGAGCAGATCCTGCATGACATCATTCCGAACAGCAATATCGACATGGACAAGAAGAAAACCAGCGCGTTCAAACTGAAACCGGGCACGGTGGCGATTGTCGCGGAAGACTCGAAAGTCGCACGTCAGATGCTGGAAAAAGGCCTGAACATGATGGAGATCCCGGCACAGATGCACGTGACCGGTCTCGAGGCCTGGAATAAAATCCGCAAACTGGCGGAAGAATGCAAAGCAGAAGGGCTGCCAATCGCCGATAAAATTTCCTTCGTTCTTACCGATCTGGAAATGCCGGAAATGGACGGTTTTACGCTGACGCTCAATATCAAGCGTGACGAGTTCCTGAAAAATATTCCGGTGATCATCCACTCCTCATTATCCGGCAGCGCCAACGAAGATCACGTGCGCAAAGTCGGTGCCGACGGCTACGTGGCTAAATTCGAAATTAACGAGCTGGAAGCGGCGATCCATAAAGCGCTGGATGCGAAGAAGATTGCGCACGTTTGATTTTATGAAAAATTGATTTATAAAAACCCCGCCTTTTTTTGTGCGGGGTTTTTATTATTGACTTAATTCAGCGCAAACATTTGCCATGCACCTTTAATATTCTTCAGTTCAATATTACTGATCAGACAGTGGTTAGGGCTATTTGGCAGCGGATCGGTGGAGACGGTGGCATTTTTATTCACCAGTGTGGATGCGTTTGTTCCACCAGCCTGTTTCAGGCCGACCGGATGACCGGGATCTGTGGCAATTAAGGCTTCGACTTTGGCCTTATCAACGCCGGAAACGGTTTTCGTACAGAGTGCTGAAACGTTTTGTAATCTACCCGGATAACCATCCTGAGTGGCGTAATTCGCATCCGTATTGGCGGCACCGTAACGGACAACCAGCGCGCCTTTTGGCACATCATTCACTTTCGCAAAACCTTGTGCGGATACCAACATACCTGCGGCAATAACGAACATATATTTGTGTTTCATCAGAACCTCGATAACAGAGTGTTTTTGTGATGACGATGCAGAATGTCTGCATTGTCATTTCTCATAAAATGGATACAGACAGATTACAAAACTGAATATTCTCTGAACGTTAAACGTTAGGTAACAGGGTTACCGTCGTGAGTTTTACGTCAGCTTTTTCGCATAGGCATGACTCCTGAGCAGGTTGTTATTAACCGGATTTTTGAATGTCTTTATTTACCGGCGTTTATATCGGATAAATTCACGGAACATAAATAATCTCAAAAGTTGAGGTTTGGTTATTAAGGTCCGTTTTACTGCCGTCGACGTAGCGGATTTGCAAATCGTATTTATAAACCGTCTTTTTATCCGGATGAAGAATGAGGTCAATAACCGGGACTTTCACCGTGACGTCATGGTCCGGACTGGCTTCATTTAACTCAAAGGTCTGGTTGCTGATATTGACCAGCATACGGGCGATAGGTCGGGGTCCGGATGAACTGTAAGCTTTCGGATCACTTTTAAAGGTCAGCGTATTGGAGATATCTACCGGTGCCGACTGGGTAATAAAATCGAGCGGTTTATCTTTGTATTTGTCGTCTAACGCAATTTTCATCGGCAGTTTGTCAGGATTAAATCCCGTGAACTGAACCTCTACTTCCCCTTTGAGTAACAGGCTTTGCTGAGATTTAGAAAACAACGCGTCCCAGATCGTCACAAACTGACTGACGGGCAGGGTGAATGAATCGGCAATCCCGCTTTGCAGGTTGATCAGCGCATTTTTCTCCTCCGTCTTGCCTGCGGGCAGTTCAAGCTGCAACGCCAGTGTATCGGCGTTGGCAAACGGCACCAGTTTGCCGTCTGACTGTTTTTGCAAAAACTGGTCCCTGGCATTGGCGATGCGATCCTGATTAACCTTCGGCAGTAAAAAATAATCCAGCGACACGGTAACCTGATCCAGGCTGGTGGCGTTTTCCGGTGCTGAGAAAGAAAACGACAGCATGGGTTTAAGGTCAGTGCCAAGCCCCACCTCGAAGGTATCGGGCAGATAGTACAGGTAACTTTTCAGGACATAATCCTGATAATAGTTGTACGCCACGTTGTGATAAACCAGCGGCAGGAGCGTCAGTTGCAAGCGCGCGGGCGGCGGCAGAATACCCTGATAAATATACGGATAGTAGTTTTGTGCAAAGTAGAAAACTTTAGGGTCGGTAATGGTATTGATAATGCTGTGATCGGTGGTGATGGCAATCACCAGCGTGGTCTGCGCATCAAAATCCGACAGGGCGCGCAACAGGGCATCACGTTGTGATAACTCATTCAGCTCCAGTTCTGCCTCATAGGTATTGTCCGTTCCGGCCTTAAGCACTTTATCGAAGATCATCTCTTCGGGATTACCGAAGGTGCTGTAGCTCAGCACAACGTAGGGGATTTGAGGTACCTGGCGACTCAGCGTGAAATTCAGCATCATCTTCCAGCTTGTGCCGTCGGTGCTGGTGGCAATCTCGTAGCGTGTTTCTCCTGAAACGACTTCTGTGCAGACTTTGGCGGCCAGATCGTCTGCCTGCACGGCCTGTACCGCCCGGTAGCGTAAGTGCTTTTCGCTGATATCCGGAAATTGTTCGCGGGCGTTTTGCAGGATAATTTGGTTCAGCGTCACCAGGTTATTAAGAAATATATTCATCTTTTTCCTCAGCATATTCGGTTTGAGCCAGCGATCTGAAGTGGTTCAGATTGGGTGACGTCCACAGGTATCGCCCGTCGTGCCGGCGGTAAAGCGGGCTTTCCGGCTGACCGGCAGGTAATTGCCAGCGGGCCAGTGCATTGATCACCGGCGTGAGCTGCGGAACGCCGGCTTGTCTGGCGTAGATCAAGGTGGCGTGCCATTCGCCGGGATGGGCGTAATAAGGCGTCAGCAAACTGAGCCTGTCGAAGTCATCACCGCTCCATTGCACCGCCTGACGCAGCATGTTGACAATGCGCGTGCAGGCAGGCGGCATGACACCGCCGTCGTCCGCCAACGTATGCAGCAAAATCAGCGCATTAGTGTTAACGCAGCAATCAAGCTGCCTGATGTCGTTGTCATCCTGCATCCAGGTATAAAAACTCTGACACTCCGCCCACTGGTGCTGTCCGGCCCTCAGACGGGGATCAACCTGTCGCACCTGATAACCGTTCATCTGCGCCAGCGTTTGCCTGACCTGCATCCGCGAGATTCGACCAAACTTATAAAGCAGCTCGGTGATGATGGCCGTGTCATCAATATCGGCGCATATTTTCTGGTTCTTCATCCATTGGGGATGAGCGTCCGGCGGCCAGAAACTGAAGTGAGACGGACGGATTTCGCAGGCAGTTAAAAAATCGAGCGCCTTTTCGATACACGCTGCCGTCTGCGGGGTGTATGCCAGCGTGCGTAATACCTGCGCCGTGACAAACGCATTTTCGTCCTGATGCCAGCGCCCGTCGGGGGTTCTGACATGTGACGCAAAGGCACCGCTGGCGCACTGTTGCGCCAGCAGCGTCTTCAGACCGGGACTGCCGGGTTGCGCGGTGGAAGAGGTCGGTTTTAACGGCAGGACGTTAAAACGCGAATTCTGCGGGCTGAAGGTGCAACTGAGTCCGCTGCGGTGTTGCCTGTCCACCGAAAAACCCACTACGTTGAACTGCACGGGAATTTCTCCGGTCATCACCTGCTGCAATAAAGGCAGGGTGTGATCGTTTTGCCGCAGCAACGCCTGTACGCCGGGAAATACCCGCGAGTTGTCACCAAAGAAACTCGCGGCCATCACAAACAGCGTCACGCTTTCCGGCGCGCCATCCTGACCGCAGGACAGACTAAAACCGTAGGTGGTTGGCGGAAAAGTCTGTCCGTTCAGGGTTTGTGCCAGTGCCTTTTCCAGTAAGGACGTCAGCGCCGGTAACAGGGATCCGCATTCGAAAAAACGCATCACGGAGGCAATATCCGCGTGGGTGATGCGCGCGCTGTGCCACTGAAAATAATACTCACGCGGCGCATCAGCCTGCTGGGGGTAATAGCCGACCATCAGTAATGACAAACCTGCCCGCCGGCAGGCAGCGGCAGAAACCTTTTCCACCGCGCCGGGCAAGCTGACTTGATCCAATGCGTCGCCATGCACTTCCGAATACACCTTGGTTTTCACACCGTCAGGAGAATATTTTCGCCCCAGCCAGGAGCCAAACCGCAACGGCTGCGTGCTGCGGCTTTGTATTTCCTCCATCGCGGCAAAACAGGCTTCAACGTTATCCTGCGGCGAACCGGCAACGATATGCTGCACATGCCGGGAGAAAGCCGCCATCCGGCGGTTTTCGGTAAAGCGCGGCAGAAAAGGATCCAGCGTACAGGCCAGCGCCTGCGGTTTTGAGGTCGCGACCGTGAATTCCAGCGGGCAGCCGTTATAGGCCAGCAGGCTGGTATTGAATGCCGCAGACAAGCCACCGGAGGTCAGCCGCGCCTGACTAAAACGGGCGATCTCCGGTGCCAGCGTTGCCCGCAAATGAGGCGCCGCCCTGCAAAGCGCATCCACCAGGGCGTTCCATGCCACCGGGAGTACGGTATTGAGTTCGGTCATCGTCAGCCGCCTACGCCACAGCCGGAATAACGATGCCAGCCGGGTTCTCACTGCCTTCGAGCGTCGAGGTTTTACCGCCGACCAGGAAGTACGTAATCTTGTAATTAACCAGCCAGGGCTTCTCGGTCAGGCAGCGGTATCTGAAGGTCTGCGGGTCTTTTTTATCCTCGCTGAAGGTGTACTTTTTGCTTTTTTTGCTCTGCTTGTCGTCGAGATAGGTCAGTTCGACGATCACCTGATTACAGTTTTCCCACGAGAACTTCTTGTCGAGTAAAATGGAGATTTCGTTGAATGTCAGCACGGCGGCAGGATCGAGGTTCAGCAAGGTTGAAGCCGATTGCGATTTTGGCTGGTAACTGCTGCTTCCTTCCCAGCCGGAGGTGGCGGCGGATTTGAAGACAAACTCACTCTGGATATCAAACAATTCGTTGACGTTGCTGCTGCGGGAAATGTGTTCGTTCCAGGTGCCGTCATCGGCGGTGAACGCCGGAGCGGTGTAAACCTGTTTGTTGTAGCCGATTTTGAAGGTTGCTGCTTTAATGCCGTATTCATCAAAGCCGTCCGGTCCCAGCACGGTGAAATCAATTTTCTGGAAGAACGGATCGTTGACGTTGACTTCAATAAAGTAGGGCGCCTCTTTTTTGGCGTGCAGGATATCGCTGCCAATAAAATTTTGGGGCACGGCTGACTGGCTGATGGCTTTCGATGAGATGTAGTTAAAGTTCAGTGCTTTGGTTTCTTCGATGCGCACCATTTTTATCTCCAGCGAGCCGCTGGGGAACAGGCCACCTTTACCGCCTTCTTCTCCGTCTTCTTTCTTATCGCTGGCGATCAGAGAATCCAGAATGGAAGAACTGGCGGATTTTGCCTGGGTATTGCTGTCATCGTTAAGGCTGAGCGAGGCAGTGAAGAAGCTTTTGAGGATCTCTTCTTTGACGAACTGTAGCGCCCATTCCTTTTCCTTTTCCGCCTGATCACCCGGCATACTTTCGGTGATTTTGATCACCAGTTTCTGATCCTGCTGCAACTTCTTGATGACGCTGTCAAAACCGAGCCAGAAACTGGCAGGCGTTTCTACCGGGATCGGAATGTTAGCGCCAAATTTAAGATCGAATTCTTTGTAAAGGCTTTCAAATTTGGCTTCCACTTCCACCTTTAAAGCAGGCGTGATGCCGGTAAAACTCAGGTTGTAGGCTACCGCCGCCGGTGCCTGCGCCTGATTAAAGGCGGCTTCCAGAATGACTGCCTGTTCCGGTGTCAGTTTGGCGCTGAAGATGGCGCTGTTCTTGCCAAACAGGCTGGGACTTTGGGCGCTGATCAGCTCGCCATTGGTGCCTTCTGCGCCCAGAACAAAGAAATTCACCGTGCCTTTATCGAAAGGAACCTGAGCCTTGCGGGGGTTCACCGGCTTAACCTTGAGCTTGCTGAGATACTCTTTAAATGCGCTGTCGAGCACATCTTCTTCAATGGACGTATCCACTTCAAAATTGATGTATCCGCCTTGCTGACCGCTGCCGTCACCGGTGTACTTGATCAATGAAAAGACCGGCTTTTTATCATTCTGCGCGATGTGAATGTCACCGGGTAAATACCAGAACTGTGAGTCATCAGAATCATCGGCAAAGAAGGTAATGTTATTGATGGTTTGGGTTCTTTCTCTGAGTAATAACATGGCGTTTCCTTAATTGAGGTTGGCGATATCGATACTGTCTTGAACGGTGGTGGTCTGGATGTGCTCGGGTTTGTCTTTACCTTGTCCCGGCTGGTAAATGAACCAGATATCGAGATCGACGCTGAGTCGTGCAGGGTCGGGCTGATCTGCGCTAAAACACTGAGCGGCGGCGTCGGATTCGGTAAATTTAAAAACTTGTTGCAGGGTGGCGTTGCTGTCAGTTGCCGACCAGGCATAACTGGCCGAGACGATCACTTCCCCGACCTCCTGCCAGTCGAGGGTGGCGGAAAGCATTAACACCCGCTGGTGATACAGGCTGGAGAACAGGGAAACAGTCTGGCTGGTCGGCTCATTCATCTCCGCCGGTATGTGAGGAGAATTGACGGCGCTGCTGTAATCCTTGATGACCTCAAACAGATACAAATCGGGATTGGGCAGCGTGACCGGATAATGCACCGGCGGCGAACCGGCGGTTATCTGAAAACTTTTCGAGACGACGGAGGCAGGCAGCAGCATATGACGACAGCGCAGGGTCACCAGCACGGACTGATACCAGTTCCAGTCAAACTGGCTGGCTGCCGCGATGAGAAAATCATAGCGGGCATAGACTGAATCCAGGTCGAGGTAAATATCGTCCAGTTCGGTGTACAGATTGCCGGAGCTGACTGAATTCACACCGCCGAATGGCTGATTAAAATAGACGGTAAAATCGTACCCGACCGGCCAGAGCATTTTCCCGGTTTTGGGGTCGAGAATGCTCGGTGCCTTGAAATGCTTTGGCTGCACATCGCAGCTGCGAAAAGTAAATTGCTGAATATTTTCGCCATAACGCAGGCGCGCCATTACCAGCTGAACATTGCTGTCCAGTTCGGGCGTCAGTAAGCTGATTTGCACCTTACGGCTGGCAAAGAAATCATCCTGCAGATCACTCTGGCTGATCACCCGACCAGGCTGATAGTCGGTGCCTTTGACCAGTTCACCGAACAACGCCTGCGGATAAAGTGAGCGTTGCACTACTGTGGTTTCGCTCAGCTTGCCGCTTAAACGACGTTGCTCAATGTCTTTAACCGACACCCGTTGCAGGTAAAAACCCGCGCGGGGCTGGGTTTGCGCAGGCACATCGGCAAACACCGGGGTGAAAAATTCACTCAGCAGGATCTGCGTCAGTTCAGCACCCGCCTGGGCGATATGCCCGTCGGGATCGGTTTCCCTGACTTTGATGGTCACCACTTTTTCGCTGATCAGACGCGACGAGGTTTTCTCGATATCGACTGAAAAAACCAGCAGGCTGAAGCCGAACGATTCCTGCAGGAATTCATAAACCTTGTCCCAGCTTGCCTCCAGTTCAAAGCTGGCAGGGGGCAACTGTTGCAGATAATCGATTTTGTAACTGACGGCGACCGGTGTCGCTTCCGGCGTTTCCATCAGCTTCGCCAGCAGGGCGATATCGGTTTGCTCAGACAATCTGGCCAGCAGATAACAATTTTGCTGGTCGTTTAACGCCGTCTTGCTGGTCTGCCCGCTTATAAAGCCGGGAATATCCAGCGTGGCACTGCACGAAATCGCCTGTAACGGTAACAGAATGGCATCGTGCGGGATGTCCGGGCTGGCATCCGCCGCCGCGCGCGCGGCCTCCGGACTGCTGGACAACAGGGTCTGCAATGACAAGGTGGCATAGTAAACGGTGGCCGGTTCGCGGCTGTTCCTGAAGATCTGTAGCTGAACGGCGGGCTGATTGTCGTGCGTCACTTTGATGCACGGCGCAGCGGCGCAGTAAAAATACAGAGCGCTGTCCGGGTCGGCACGGATAAAACAAATGTTTTGCACTACGATCTGGCTGTTCATAGCGACAATCCTGCGTTGCGAAAGTAAAGGCAGGGCAAAGACTCCTTGCCCTGCGTTTTTCAGAGCATCAGAAACTCACCACCACGATTGAGGTGGTATTCGACACCGTCTTGTCGATGGTTTTCTCTTCGCCCTGATCGCCGTAATACAGGGTCGAGGTATAGGTTATCTCCGGCTCATTACCACTTTCTGCCTGCATGAGATCGAAGGTCAGGGACTGGGTCAGCGACTTGCTGTCAAATTCGGTCACCACCAGGCTTTGCGTTTCGCTGAAGTCCCATTTCGGGTATTTGACCGTCATTTCAAAGGTGATCAGCGACACCTCCTTCTGCGTATATTTGAAGATGATGGTGTACTTCTGCTGTTTCGGCAGGGCGTTAGCGATCAGGATCTGGTTGCCATGTATCAGCCCGTACCCCGGTAACTGCGGACTGGTCTCAACCCCGGTGGGAATGTAAGTCAGGCTGTCGCCATCGATGGCATAGTAGTCGGCGGAGTAATAAATGGGTTTTTCCACGGCGGTGCCGATCGGATAAATGAAAGGCTTAGGTGGCACGCTTGCGCTGATCACCTGGCTGCTGGTTTTAAGTTCGACGCCTTTATCGGGATCGGAATATTGGGTTTTAACCACCACCTGACTGAAGACTTTCCATCCCTGCGGATCGAGCAGAGTGGAAATGTCGGCAAACACTACGCCGCATTGGGCGGTATTGATGGTGATAATCAGATCCCGGTCGCTCTGGATCTCGCCAGAATGATAGGGCTTGGCCTGTAACCCGCTGAAATTGACGGTATAGGAGTATTTAAAGGCGCGACCCAGTTCAGGCTTGATATACCATTTGCCGGTTTTTTTCGGATCCATATCTTTAGGGCTAAACTGCAGGGTGCTTTGATTGTCTTTGTCGTAGATGGCGGTCACGACAATATTGGCAATGTTATAGGTGGACAAATCCTGGGTGACAAAGAATTCAGGCTGTATGTATTGATAGAAAGGATCGTTAAGGTCGTACTCTTTGAAATATTCTTTCAGATTGTCTTCACCCACGATGGACTGAATAGACGGCAACTGGGTCTGCGGCGCAATAGCAAACGACACGACCGAGTTTTCGTCATAAACGCGGGTAAAGCTTTTGGTCTGGCTCAGGCTTTCCTGGAATTTCCCAAAGTTGCCTGCGTCATTAAGCATATCCAGACTCATGTCCAGCCCGGTCTGACTGCTCAGGATTTGCTCAACCTGCTTCTGTCCCCACGCCGTCAGGCCTTCTTTCCATTTAATGTACTGATCGGGTGTCATGCCCATTTCTGCTGCGGTCAGCCCGACCTGGACATCAATTTTGATCGCGCCTTTTTCGATGTATTCCCGCTCAATCTTTTTCTCATCCGCCGACCACGTATGGTAAGAAATAGTTTGCGTGACGGACTTGGTGATCTCGCTGTCGTAGCTGACCGTGACTTTGGCGGCGGGCAGGGAGGCATCCAGATTGAAGTTAAAACGAACGCCCACGCTGGAGTTCTTATCCGTGCCGGTCAGCACATTTTCAAACAGGGTGGCGCCTTCGCCGGTCAGCGTCAGGCCGAATACGGTGCGGTTATCGCCCAGACCGGATGGCGATAACGGGGTCGGGATCTGACGATAGAATTTCTCATTATCATCAAGAATTAATGTGGCCTGCGCCGAGGTATACGATGGCTGTAACAGATTAATTTTTTGCGCTTCTTCCGGCAACAACTCCGGCAGGAACTGATCATTGCCTTTGCTGCTGTCGTACAGCGAGACAAACTTGCTGGCCTGCTCAGCATTCAGACCGGTATTTTTCAGCGCCGTGTCCATAGCCGCTTTCTTGGTCTGGTTTTCAGGATCCGCCACCGAGGCCTGTTCAGCTTTCACATAGGTGACAATCAGCGTCGATTTCGCCGTCAGCTGGCCCTGAATATTGCCGTACAGTTCCGCGCGGATTTTGATTTGCAGGTCTTCGGAAGGCAGCGGCAACATCACGGTAAACTGGGTGTAACCGCCTTGCATATCTTCGCCGCGATACTTGTAAAACATAAAGCTGGGGCTTTTGTCATCCCTGGCGACAAATACCGGAATTTCTGGCACCACGTAATACGTGTTCTTGTCGAGGCTGTCGCCGTAACAGGTACAGACATACTCAGTTTCGCCCAGATACTTATCAGTAGGGATTTTGATCGACTGCTGCAAAGCGGTAGTTAACATAGGGTGTTCCTCTTGTTTATATCACTTGTTGTATTGCAGTTTGACGGGGCTGACGGTGGCCTTCAGGCGGCCAGAGTCGTAGGTTTTGGGAAACAATGTATTTTTCAAATCTCCGATCCAGCTGTACTCAATTTCGCCGTTCAGACCGGCAAAATGCGTGTTGATCCACCAGTTGGCCTGCCACTGCGATTGACCGGAAAAGGCGAGGTTAAAAGATTGTCGTTTTGCCACACCGGCAGGCTGATACGTGGCCGTGCCTTTGATTGATTTGAAGTCTTTTTTCAGGGATTCGGCTTCAAACAGGACGCTGTAAAAACCCAGTTCCTGCGGCGTAAGCGCGATATCGTCCTGCCAGCGAAGCTGCGTCTCGTAATCGCTGTAGTCAGAAAATTTCACCCTGAGCGTGATTGTGCTGATGTCCGATTTGGTTTTAAGCGTGACCGGTGTGAAGTTGGGCCACGGCATCGGCGTCTGCTCATCCCCGTAATACAAATCAACTGACATGATGTTGAAGCCGGACGGGTTGAAACCGAGGCTGACGTGACATTCGCGGGTAACCACCGGTTTGTCCGGGCGGCTGGGTTCAGGCAATGGCGTCGGGGTAAAACTGATGATGTTACCGGCGGGTAACTTGCCCAGCAGCTCAGCGATATCCTGTTGTTGTGCCAGAACATATTGTTGCGGCACGCTGTTGCTGTAACTGACGTCGTAGCTGATGTGGTTGGGGATCTCATCCACGGAATGGATATTACGCAGCGTATTACAGACCAGCAGGGAGGCCGTATTGACCAGCGAATTTCTCACCAGCGCCTGTGTCTGTTCCGACGGGGTATTATCAAACTGCTCCGGCATGGTGATCACCCCGGCATCAATTTGCTGATTTAGCAGCAGCGCCACAGCATCCGGCTGGCGCGCATTTTGATTGAACGCCAGTGTTAAAAATGCCACCCAGTCTGTTTCCAGCCTGGCCGCCGCACGACTGCTGACACTGAACTGGCTGCGGGGCAGCAGATACACCCGGTTTTTGTCCCCTTTGATCGCACTCTCCAGTTGTGCGCTTTCTGCATGGGTCAGCGCCATACGGGATTCCTCGAACTCAACGTCATAGCTGTCCGTTTCAGGCTGCCGGATAAAGCGCAAAAACAGCGGCTGGCTGACATCGACCTGTATCAGGTTTATTTCACCCGGCGACGGGATGAAATGCGCCCTGATATAGGCTTCCAGCGCCGCGGTATCGACGGGCTGATTCGGCGCGATAAAAGTTGCCATTCCGCCGCCGGGGCTGGTCAGTAAATGCAGTGCGCTGATTTGCCCTGCGGGCGTGTCCTGTACAACCTGCGGGATAAAACTGCCATATGTGTAGTCCTGCGGTGGCCGCGTCTGGTCGTGAAAGGCAAAGGCCCGTCCAAGCAGGAAGAAGTTCTGCAACATGTGTTGCGGGTTGTTCGCGTCAGTGTTCATTTTTCACCTTTATAATCAATTGTCTGATCGCCGGTCACCACAGCCGACCACGGGCCTCCTTCGCTTCTGTAGCGATATCCGCAGGCAAAAACAGAGGTGACCGTCCACTTGTAGTCGAATGTGTTTTGCTGATGAGTGAAGCTCCGGGGCGTGATGTGTATTGGAATTTGCGGTTCAAATTCGAATGTTGCCGCGATTATGCCTTCCGGCAAATTGACCGTTATCCGCGCCTGTTGTGCTCCGAACTGCGGGAAACTGTAGGCTCCGATAGTGGTGGTTAGCGTCACCGGCGCGGGTAGCGGGACCACGCCGGATCCTGATAACTCGCGGGCTTCCACGTCGGCAAAGGTATTGCCGATAACCGGATAGCTGAAAACGGGCGTTTTTGCGGTTAACGCGAAGTCTTGCGACCAGCCGTCAGAATGACAGGTTCCGTGAAGCGTACTTTGCAGGGCAAAGCCTTCATCGAGGCTGATAGTCAAAAACTGACACGGCAATGCAGCGGGATCGAGCACCAGGAAAGCGTCATTGCAGGGCAGTGCATCACTCTCCCGCCGGTGCCATTTTCCTCCCTGCGAATAGTTAACGCGGATTTGGTAGAAAAAGGGGCTCGCAGCCAGCGAACTGGTAAAAAAGCTAAACGACAAACGGCTCTGATCCGGCGTCAGTATCTGGGTCTGGGTCTGTTTCTGCCGATAAATATCACCCGCCGGTAAGGTGAGCTGAATATCCACAGAGACACTGCTGTCCAGCCCGGTCGGGGCGGTATAGAAAACGTCGATCGCCCGTTTGCCTTCCGGTAATGGTGGCGTGGTGGAACGGTGGATAATGGTATCCGGCGCAGTTTTTGCGATTTGTTGCGCAGCGGCAAAGGGATCGAGCAAAAAGGATAACGGACGCAGGGCAAGCATTTCGGTATCAAGGTTGAATATCACCCGCCCGCTTTGCGGCTGGGCTTGCAGGCAGATCATGGCCGTATTGTTATTCGCCGGACCCGCACAGGGTGAACCGGTTTGCTCGTATAGCCGGTCAAGGAATGCCTGACAGAAAAGACGGATCGCGGCGGGATCGTTATCTGGCAGCGCGGGGCTGACAGTCAGCGGCAGCAGGCGGATATTCTGGTACAGATATTGGGTCAGCTGGTCGTAGCTGAACTCGACCTGACTGCCGTCAGCCGTGGGTTTGCCCGGCACATCGCGGGTTAACGTCAGCATCAGCGCATGGGGATCAAATTCGACGGAATAAGGCAGTCGCGGAGACACGCCCTGAACAAAGCCGTCCACCCGCGCATTAAATCCGACCGTTTTATCCAGCAGGGTATTTTCGATCAGCTGAGTACTGTCTGAATTCAGCAAAATAATAAACTGGATGTATTGTGCCGAATACCAGGTCGCATCAAAGCTCTGTTCCCGCAGGGCACTGTGATATTCAACCGGCACGTCAAACCCCAGGCTGCCCGCGACCAGTGGCAGAATATTCACCGCTTTATCCGGGTGCTGTTGCTTAAATTCTGCCAGGCTTTCTCCGCTGGCATACTGAAGTTCAGTGGTGAAATTCAGCCAGCCATAAATACTGTCTGCACTGCTGCTGCGGACAATATCCAGAGAGAAGGGCAACGGGTCAGCCGCCTGAATACCGAGAGATTCAGGATAAAGGTAATAAGCATCATTCTGCAGATAACTGCCGATAAATCGCTGCGTGGCGGTCGTTATCATATTTTGAAAGTCCGGATATCCCTGATACATGATATTACTCACCCGTTGCGTTGAGATGGTTTTGATAATCTTCATGCCATTCTTCGGGGAGCTGGCTCAGGATATTCACGGGTTGCTGATGATATTTATCTTCATGCAATCTTTGCATCTGGATATCACCGACTAAAATTTGATTGGCATAAAGGGTATTTTCATCTGTCTTTTCAGCCGACAGTTGCAGGTTATATACCGTCGCTTCATCACTTTGCGGTTGAATATCTGTTATTTCTGCTTCACCCTGAGCGGTAAAGAGTTTATCCGCTAATGTCAGTTCACGGGCAATAACAATGCCCGCAGGCGTGATAAATGGATGGCCGGGACTGGTAATAACGTTGAGTGTATTATTATTCCGATCCCGAGCAGAGATTTTAATACAATGCTGTTCCTGACCGGTGGTGATGTTTTCTACCCTCAGCGACCCGTTATTTATTGTTCTGACGCTGTCGCCGGTCCTGATCGCTGAGATCACTTTCTCACTGCCGTCATGCATCATTATTTTGGTGTTTTCGTGCAGGCAGCCGTAAACGATTTTCATCGGCTTAATAGTCACGGTATTTAAAAATAGTTGGCCGGGAACAATGTTTTTGGGCGCGTTGGTGATAAATGCCGCGATGCTTTTTCCTGAAACATTAAGAATGAGCTTGAAAACATAATAAACCATTTCGCCGGAATCAAAGTTGACCTTATTAAACTTTAACCAGTTTAGATCCCAGTTGATTTTGTTACCGGCAACGGAAGAGTTTTTAGCATCGAAGAAATCAAAGCCTGCGTAGGGCAGGATCGGGTCACCGCCTGCACGGGTGCGTATCAGATAAATACTGCTCATTCCGTTGACCGGCTTGCCGCCGCTGACATCGATATCCCCGCCGTAGGTGATGTAGCCTTTAATCGGGACGCTGACGATGCCGTCCCATGAACTGGTTTGCCGGTAATCGCAGTCAGGCTCGTCGCGCGTTAAGCAGATTTTAATTTCGTTGGGATTTTTAATCGTTCGCGGGGAGTCATTGAATATTTCTTTCGGGTAACTCTGGGTAGTAATGATTTCCGCGCCGTAAAAAGTCTGATTATTAATGGTTTGCGCGAAAGTATAAATTACCGTCACCGGGGAACCGGCCACACCCGGATATACGCCGTCTGCGCTGATCACGCAGTCTGACGCGTTAACGAAGTTCTGGGTATATTTCACCGCACCGGTATTGCTGGCCTCGCCGTCAAATAATCCCAGCGTTTGTGTCACATTGGTGGCAGAAACGGGGAGTGAGCCAACGGCATCGGTACGGTAGTTTTTACCGTCCACAGTATCAACGCGCACAATGCTGTATACCGGCCTGACGGTGTCAGTGGCTGCCTGGCTCAGCAGGCCGGCACTGCGTTTAAGTCGTTTGGTTTCCTGCCAGCATTGCGTAAATTGGGGGGAGCGGCCCGATGTCAAACCGGAAAGTTTTAGCTGGATATCATAAAAATTCACCAACTCAGTGTTGCCGGGTTCAATAATAAAAACCCCTTTATTTCCATACTGGTTGATAACGTTTTTAATAATACTTTTTTCATCTGCTGTATAAGTTTGTGTAGTCATATCATCGGCACCCAATAAAATTCAGACATAAGGCTGCGCAAATGGCATTGAGAAAAAATGCCATCAGGATCCATACAATGATTGAATCATTGTTAAGTTAGTTTGTTGAATAAACAGAAACCAAACTTTTTCAGCCTGATATTGGGAGCAGGGTGTCACAGTGGTTGCCATAAATAACTTCGGGCAATAGTCTGCGAGACCTTAATATTTCAAAGGGGCAAAGTGGAATGATTATTATCAGCGACATGTCCTGACATGCAGGCACGCCTTTTTTAAAAAACACAGTCAAATGTTCATATGAGTATGTGTTCCATAATGAGAGCTAATTATTGTTTTCGCTGCGCGTCATTGCTGACTTAATCAACAATAGCAACAAAGCAAAGAAGATCAATCAACCCATAAAAAAATATTAAGAATTATCTGGCAGCGAAAAAAGAGGAGATGTGCAGTGCTGCAAGTGGCAAGTCAATGAAATCTCAATGGGTTATGTCGCAGGGTGTCGTGTTTTTCTCACCAGCATCAGTCAGTGTGATGTTTTTAATTAATTGAAATTAATGATTAAAAATATTTTTTCGCCATTACTGAAAATGACATTTCTTATGGAGAGAACGGACGAGTGACTGACCGAATTCAAGCAGCCGACAGGCAGGTTTGTAGCGGGGGTGACGACGATTCAGACTCTCAATGCCAGGATTTCAGTCGGAAATGGCTAGATACATAAGATTGTGTAATGTTTATAAGGGCATGAAATCCGGGCAGGACAATTGCTTGGCGTGTGGCTTGTATCTCAGCTTCTAAGAATTCAATAAATGCACTTACTTTTGAAGTAAGTGCAGAGGGTAGGAACCAAATAAACCAGGGGGTGGTGAGGGGGCTACGCCATATCCGCTACTCCGGCTGCATTTTCCTGTTCCATCCAAATGTGTCGGCGCAGGGGGCTAACCATTGACGGATTTTGGAATTGCATGACAGCGCCTCGGGTTCGAGCAAGCGCGCTCCGAAATTGGCATGCCGGAGGAAGTGCGTATCCAGGCATTGCTCAAGTTGCCCAACCAGCAGGGGAAAATCCATGAGACTGTATAGCCGAGGCCATTTGATCAATTTTTGATAGCGCAGTTGTGCCGACTCGATGCGCAAGTCATCATTCGGGCGCCACTGAATGTTGAACAGATTGTCATGACGCGATAGATCGACCAACCAGTTCCCGTTAGATGGGATGCGCAACTCCAGTTTCATGCTTTCAGGCCGCAACTTGTTGCGCTTGTAAAACCAGTGCTCAGGTGGTTCGTTGGTCAGGTCGACGGAACACCCGCTATATGACACCTCGGCGACACCGAACCTTGCAAACCATTCGGCGACTTCGGGGTGGGTAGAATGGTCGAACATATTTTGCATGCTCCTTAGAAAGCGTCATATAGCACAACAGATTATCGCTCACAGTAGCCCAATAACATCCTTTTGGGCGGGTATGTGGCAGGAGCGGACATTGGCTTGAAGCATCATTTTCTGTGATGCTCGCCAAGAGTCGCGGAGCTATAAAAAAACACTCTAGTCGGTATAATCTCTTTCATGTTTTTCTTTTCGGTATCTCACACCATGAGCATGTCAGCATTACAGCCGCAGATAGTTAAAGCAATGAAACCAAAACATGGAAAGGATTGGATGTTAGTCCGTGGAGACACGGTTTTCGTCCGCTTTTTAGCTCAAAATGATGATGGTAATTCTTTTGAAGTGCAGACACCAACGAGGCCCGAAGAGAGAATTCGCATAGGGGGGGGTTTGACTATCGGATACAAGCTGCCAGTAAACCAGAAGCTCCTTTTTTCGGTCGCTGAGACGTTAGCCCAAGAAAATCATCTTCAACCTGAGAATAAAGTAGACCGCTTTCAGAATAAGTGCATCTCCATGTTTTCCATTACTATAGATCACGGCAAAACTATACAAGATGAGGTCAACGAGGAATGGGTCACTCGCTTCTTTGAGCTCTTCGATGCTCATGGGATTTCGACGAATATTGTCGAACCTGGCATGGTCGATATTTATTCTGACCTTTGTGTTGAGGATGGCGAAGACGTTTATCTGAGTGATGGTATGTACATGCGCCCGAACGGGACAATTTACGAACGTTGATAATGGAGGTGCGAAAGCATAAATCAATTCCCGGTTGATAGCCGGGCTATCACTTAACCATATCCGACAATTAGTCCAAGTAGCCCCCACTTCTTCAGGCGACTTTTCCTACTCATGACCACTCTATGATTTAGTTCGCCGCCACGCTCTGGACTTATTTCATCTGCTTTCAGACGATCTGCTATCTCCTTCTCTATTCATACATAGTCAACGACCGCCCCTCGCTCATAACCGCCGTTCCAAAAAGCCAAACACAAAAAGCCCGCCTAAGTTTCCTTAGGCGGGCTTCTCTAAATTTGGCTCCTCTGACTGGACTCGAACCAGTGACATACGGATTAACAGTCCGCCGTTCTACCGACTGAACTACAGAGGAATCGTGTGAACGGGGCGCATAATAACGGGGGATGAAGTCGGGAGCAACGGTTTTTTTACTTCTGCGTTTCGATGGGAGAGTTTTTGTTCAGGTTACTAAAAAATAAGCAAAAATGACCCATGTCCTTCAAATAAACTGAACCGCTTTGTTAAACAACTGATATTTATTCTCATCCTGAGGCGCGTAAAGTAAACGTATCATTGCGCCAGTCCTCAAACGAGCGGGCTGGCACATCGCTTTGCGCACTTTGAGGATGCATTTACGATGAAAAATATTGGGTTTTTATCATTTGGTCACTGGACACCGTCGCCTCAGTCAGGCACCCGCTCGGCGGCGGATGCGTTGCTGCAATCTATCGATCTGGCTGTCGCAGCCGAAGAACTGGGCGCGGACGGCGCGTATTTCCGCGTGCATCATTTTGCCCGTCAGCTCGCTTCACCGTTCCCGCTGCTGGCGGCGGTCGGCGCGAAGACCAGCAAGATTGAGATCGGCACCGGCGTTATCGATATGCGTTACGAAAATCCGCTGTATATGGCGGAAAGCGCCAGCGCGGCGGATCTGATCTCCGGCGGGCGTTTACAGCTGGGTATCAGCCGTGGTTCGCCGGAACAGGTGATCGACGGCTGGCGCTATTTTGGCTATCAACCGGCAGAAGGGGAGACGGAAGCGGATATGGCGCGGCGTCACACCGAAGTGCTGCTGGATGCGCTGCGTGGCGAAGGTTTTGCGAAACCGAATCCGCAACCGATGTTTCCAAATCCACCGGGAATGTTGCGTCTGGAACCGCATTCTGAAGGCTTGCGGGATCGTATCTGGTGGGGCGCGGGTTCGAACGCCACTGCCGTATGGGCGGCGAAACTGGGGATGAATCTGCAAAGCTCGACGCTGAAAGATGACGAAACCGGCGAGCCATTCCATATTCAGCAGGCGAAACAAATTCGCGCCTATCGCGAAGCCTGGGCCGAAGCGGGACACACGCGTACGCCACGGGTATCGGTCAGTCGCAGCATTTTTGCCCTGATGGATGACCGCGACCGTGCTTATTTCGGCGGCAGCAGTAATGACGGCGATAAGGTCGGTTTCCTCGACGAGAAAACCCGGGCAATTTTCGGACGCAGCTACGCGGCTTCTCCTGAGTTTTTGATCGAACAGCTCAAAAAGGATGAAGCGATTGCCGAAGCCGATACGTTATTGCTCACCGTGCCGAATCAGCTCGGCGTGGATTACAACGTGCATGTGATTGAATCGATTCTCAAACACGTTGCGCCTGCGATGGGCTGGCGTGAGTAACCGCTGAAGAAAGTTTTAAGAAAACAAAAGCCCGCCTTTGGAAACTCAGGCGGGCTTTTTTCATTTTGCGACACTCGCAAAGAAGCCCCGGCGATTAAGTGGCTATTCTATAATCAGAGCAAAAAACATTTTGGTGATTAAACACGCAAAAATCGCACATAAGTCCTAAGGCAAAGTCTATCAAATACATAGGGTGATTCAGATGTGAGTTGTTTAAAACCGCGTATAGAGTAGCAATGAGACTACATAACAGGAGTGTGAGCATGAGCAGTTCTATTGATGAAGAAGCAAACGACGCAAAGCCAATTGTTGAAGCAGACAGAGAAGCCAGTGCCGGTAAATGTCCTTTCCATGAAGGAAACACCAATAAAGCCTCTGGCGGCGGGACCAATAATCGTGACTGGTGGCCTAACCAGCTCAGGGTTGACCTGCTGAACCAGCACTCAAATCGCTCAAACCCGTTGGGCGAAACTTTCGATTACCGCAAAGAATTCGCAAAACTGGATTATTCCGCATTAAAAGCCGACCTCAAAGGCGTGCTCACTGCGTCGCAGCCCTGGTGGCCGGCGGACTGGGGCAGTTATATCGGTCTGTTCATTCGTCTTGCATGGCACAGCGCCGGAACTTATCGCTCTGTTGACGGGCGCGGCGGTTCAGGTCGCGGCCAGCAACGTTTCGCGCCACTCAACTCCTGGCCGGATAACGTGAGTCTGGATAAAGCACGCCGTCTGTTATGGCCGGTGAAACAAAAATACGGTCAGAAAATCTCCTGGGCAGATTTGTATATTCTGGCGGGTAACGTGGCGCTGGAAAACTCCGGTTTCCGCACCTTCGGTTTTGGTGCCGGGCGTGAAGACGTCTGGGAACCGGATCAGGACATTAACTGGGGCGACGAAACCACCTGGCTGGAACATCGTCATCCTGAGGAACTGGCGAAATCACCGCTGGGCGCTACGGAAATGGGGCTGATTTACGTCAACCCGGAAGGCCCGAACCACAGTGGTGATCCGGCTTCCGCTGCGCCGGCCATTCGTGCCACGTTCGGCAATATGGGCATGAACGATGAAGAGATCGTCGCGCTGATTGCCGGTGGTCACACACTCGGTAAAACGCACGGCGCAGGCCCTGCCGATCAGGTGGGTGTTGACCCTGAAACCGCACCGATTGAATCACAAGGTCTGGGCTGGAAAAGCAGCCACGGCAGCGGCGTCGGCGCGGATGCCATCACCTCTGGTCTGGAAGTCATCTGGTCGCAGACTCCGACGCAGTGGAGCAATTACTTCTTCGAGAACCTGTTCAAATACGAGTGGGTGCAGACCCGCAGTCCGGCCGGTGCGATTCAGTTCGAAGCCGCCGATGCGCCGGATATTATTCCTGATCCGTTCGATACGTCGAAAAAACGCAAACCGACCATGCTGGTGACTGACCTGACGCTGCGTTTTGACCCGGAGTTCGAGAAGATTTCCCGCCGTTTCCACGGCGATCCGCAGGCCTTTAACGAAGCCTTTGCCCGCGCATGGTACAAACTGACCCACCGCGATATGGGACCAAAAGCCCGTTATATCGGACCGGAAGTGCCGAAAGAAGATCTCATCTGGCAGGATCCGTTGCCGGTTCCGGTGTATCACCCGACAGGTGCGGATATCGCGCAACTGAAAGAGAAAATTGCCGCGTCGGATCTGAGCGTCAGTGAACTGGTGTCAGTGGCGTGGGCGTCGGCGTCAACCTTCCGTGGCGGCGACAAACGCGGAGGCGCGAACGGTGCGCGTCTGGCGCTGCGTCCGCAAAGAGACTGGGACGTGAATGCCGTTGCAGCCCGCGTGCTGCCGGCTCTGGAATCTATCCAGCAGTCCGTGCAGAAAGTGTCACTGGCGGATGTGATCGTGCTGGCCGGTGTGGTCGGCGTTGAAAAGGCGGCGAAAGCGGCTGGCGTTGATATCGAAGTGCCATTTACGCCAGGTCGTGTGGATGCGCGTCAGGATCAGACGGATGTTGAGTCGTTCGAATTGCTGAAACCAAAAGCCGACGGTTTCCGAAACTACCGCGGTGAATCAGCCAATACCTCGACGGAGAATCTGCTGATCGACAAGGCGCAGCAACTGACCCTGACCGTGCCGGAATTAACGGTGCTGGTGGGCGGATTACGTGCGCTGGGGGCTAACTACGACGGCAGTAATCTGGGCGTGTTCTCGGAAAACACCGGTGAACTGAACACCGATTTCTTCGCGAATCTGCTGGATATGCGTACCGAATGGAAACCGACGGATAGCACCGGCGAACGTTTCGAAGGCCGTGATCGTGTCAGCGGAGAAGTCAGATTCGCCGCCACGCGTGCCGATCTGGTGTTTGGCTCGAATGCCATATTACGTGCCAACGCTGAGGTTTATGCCAGCAATGACGCCAAAGAGAAGTTCGTGAAAGACTTTGTCGCGGCGTGGACCAAAGTGATGAATCTGGACAGATTCGAGCTTTGATCTGAACTATGCTCTGAACACATCGTTTGAAAGCAAAAAGCCCGCTTAATGTTGTTAAGCGGGCTTTTTTTCATTCATTCATACATTCATTCAATAAAAGAGGATTGCTATCTAATATCAGGGTGTCGCGGACATCCCAGCCACGGAGCTTACCGGGGTTGAGTAACCCACTGGGATCAAGGCACTTTTTAACCGAAACGACGTCAGGTTTAATTTCGCCCTGTTTGCCATCTTCAATTTGATAAACATGCGGGTTATTTATTTTTACGTCATTATCACGGAAGATTGTCATTATTTCGTTCAATCTTTCTTCGGTGGAATAACGTACTAATTGTAAACCACTGGCGGTTATATTTCCGTCATTGTCGCGCAGGAACTCAATATGCGAAATAACTTCATCGCCAAATAAATTCGCCATATCGATAATCTGCTGGCGATAGTTCGTGTAATTAAACGCCGTCTGTAAATAGGTCAGGGTGCTGTCGATTTTCAGCGCGTGCAAGGTGGTGTGGTTCCAGCAATATTCCATCAGCGACGCATTGGCCTCGCGCGCTTCTACGGCTGACTGCCGCACGGCACTGTGGCCGCGGTATTTTTCCAGCAGAGAGGCGCAAAAACCTTCGCTTTCCTGCGCAATCACGCTGATCACCGCGTGCTGGCTGGTCTGATAATGTCCGTTCAGATGGCTGAAGTATGACGGGATCGGCGCGGCGAACAGCGCCAGCTGGCGTTTGACCAGCCCCGGCGAACGGGCAAAGGCGTTGGCGTAATCCAGGGCATCGGTAAAATCATCGAAAACGTCCAGCCGTTCAATCCACTGATGAACCGGTGCCAGCGCCAGTTCAACCTCGAGCACGATGCCGTTGCTGCCGTAAGCGTGATGCAGCAGCAGCGCCTGCGGGGCAGGAACATGCAAAATGCGCGGTTCGGCTTCCATGGTCATGACTTTAACGCTGAGCACATTGCCCGGCGCGCCGAGCGGGCCGTAGTTGATTGAGCCGATACCGCCAAAACCGCCGCCGTACAAGCCGCCGAGGCTGGCGAGCCGGTAAGTGGAGGGCATACAGCGCAGCTCCCAGCCTGCCGGACGGGTCAGGGTTTCAATCTCTGCCAGCCGGATCCCCGCCTGAGCCCGCACCACGCCGTCAGCCAGTTCGCAAACCTGATTAAAGCCGGTCATATCCACCAGAATGCCGCCTTCCAGCGGCACCAGCTGGCCGTAGTTGCCGGTCGCGCCACCGCGCAAAATCAGCGGTAACTGGTGCTGAACGCAGGCTTTCACCAGCAAAATCAGCTCTTCTTCACTGCGCGGCCTGACCACCGCATCGGCCTGTTTATCTTCCAGCTGCTGTTTGAGAACGGGACTGAACCAGTGAAAATCGCGCGAAAGGCGTTTGACCTTTGTCGCCTGCAAAGTCCAGTCGAGATCGGGAAGCGCCTGCTGAATCAGGGCAAGCGCGTGCTGACGTTGTTCACTGTTCATATTCTTCCTGCCTGAATTAAATGAGATTAATGAGATTGCACGGCTTCGCTTTCATGCCACGCGCTGAGGACGCGTTTCGAAATCCACGACATCACGCCAAACAGGGCGATACCGGTGAGTGAAATGAGCAGAAGCGCGGCAAACATCAGCGGAATGTCCAGCTGATATCCCGCCTGCAATATCTGATAGGCCAGACCGGTGTTATTGCCGCCGGTGCCCGCCACGAATTCAGCCACTACGGCACCGATCAGCGACAAGCCGCTGGAAATGCGCAGCGCGCCGAAAAAATACGGCAGGGCAGAAGGAATGCGTAAACGGATAAGAATTTGCAGGCGGCTGGCGTGGTTCAGCTGGAAATAACTCAGCAGGCCCGGTGATACGCTGCGCAGTCCCTGCGTGGTATTTGAAATAATCGGGAACACCGCCATCAGTGTCGAACACACCACCAGCGACAGCGTGGTGTCCTTGACCCAGATGATGATCAGCGGCGCGATGGCCACGATCGGCGTCACCTGCAAAAACACGATGTACGGGAACAGTGCGGTTTCCACAAAACGGTTCTGCACCAGCACGAAAGCCACTAACGAACCGATGACGATCGAGAGCAAAAACGAGATCAGGGTGATTTTCAGCGTAAACAGCAGCGACATCATCAGCGAACCCAGATTGGTCCACAGGCTTTGCAGCATCACCACCGGTGAAGGCACCAGAAACTGGGGGATTTTGAAATAGCTCACCCAACCCTGCCACAGTAAAATCACCACCACGGCGACCACCGCCGGATACAGCACTTTGCGAAACGTGGGGTTGTTGATCCACGGAGAAGCTTTTTGAGTTTGCATACCGTTACTCCATACCCGATTGGCTGGCTTGCAGCAGGCTGTCTTGTAACTGCTTCGCATAGCGTGAAAACGCCGGACTGACGCGGAAATCTTCGCTGCGCGGGAAGGGTTCGGTAATGGCGATATCTTCCACCACGCGCCCCGGACGGGCAGCCATCATGATCACCCGCTGCGAAAGAAACACCGCTTCGTGGATCGAGTGGGTGACGAACACCACCGTCAGCCCCTGTTCCCGCCACAGGCGCAGCAGATCGCTGTCGAGCTTGTTGCGGGTGATTTCATCCAGCGCGCCAAAGGGTTCATCCATCAGCAGCAGTTTCGGACGCGTCACCAGCCCGCGGGCAATCGACACGCGCATCTGCATACCGCCCGACAATTCGCGTGGCAGGACGCTGGCAAATTTACCCAGACCGACCAGTTCCAGCGCCTCACTGACGCGGGTGTTGGCTTCGGCGCGGGGAACACCGGCGAGATCCAGCGGCAGGCGCACGTTATTTTGCACATTGCTCCACGGCATCAGCGTGGCTTCCTGAAACACGAACGACAGCGGCACCTGTGTTTTTTCCCGGCTGTCGCGCCGCCACAGCACCAGCTTGCCGTCGCTGGGTTCCGTCAGCCCGGCGACCATCTTCAGCAGTGTACTTTTGCCACATCCCGACGGGCCGAGCAGGGTGACGAATTCGCCCTGATTGATGGTCAGATTGACCGGCAAAAGAGCGCGCGTGCCGTTGCTGTAAATTTTCTCCGCCGACAGCACTTCGATAGCCGGAACCGGCGGAGGATTGGCTGAGCGGACATCGCTCATCACGGTCAGTTTGGGGGCTGAATTCATGGCATTACCTTCGCGTCTTTGATCATGTCCAGGGTATAAGTCTGCTCAAACGGCACTTTATCCGCGTCGATCAGTTTGTTTTTCACCAGCATGTCCCAGGTCTTTTTCAGACGTGGTTCTGTGATGATGCCGATACCGCTGGTTTGCGCGTCGCCGCCGGTCACCAGCTCATACTTCTTCATCTGCGCGATACCGAAGGCAATCTGGTCGGCTCCCATACGCGGGTTGGCCTGGGTAATTAGCTGGTTGCCCGCGGTCGGATCCTGCAAATATTCTTTCCAGCCCTGCATCGAGGCTTTCACGAAAGCCGCCACCGCAGCCGGACGTTTTTTAACGGTATCCGCCATGCAGATAATCGAGTTGCCGTACGGCGGATAACCCCAGTCGCTGAGCATGTAGACGTAGAACGGTTTGCCGCCTTTTTCGATCGAGAAAGGCTCGGAGGTGACATACCCCTGTTGCACCAGATTATTGTCCGCCAGGAAGGGCTGCACGCTGAAGGTGTAAGGGCGGATTTTGGCGCTTCCCAGCCCCAGTTCACTCTTCGCCCACGGCCAGAAAGAGGTATAAGCCTCGGTCGCCAGCAGGAAGGTTTTGTCTTTCAGCGCCTGACCTTTCTCCACTTTGTCATGGCTGATAAACACCGTCGGCGAATGCTGGAACACTGTTGCCACAGTGACCGCATGTACGCCTGCCTGCCAGGTTTCCAGCGCCTGACCGTTGTCGCCGAGCGTACAGTCAGCCTGTCCGGCGGCCATCAGTTGCATCACGTTAACCTGCGGGCCGCCCATTTTGATGCTGACATCCAGCCCGGCAGTTTTGTACAACCCTTTGGCCTGTGCCTCGTAAAAACCGCCATGCTCCGCCTGCGCGTACCAGTTGGTCAGAAAGGTAAATTTCTCTTCCGCCATGCCGGAGGTGGAAACCCCGGCCAGCAGCACGGCCAGCAGGCTGTAAGTGAAGGGACGCTGTGTTTTCATCGTGAGAATTCCTTTATTCAGAGGCCAGAGAAGACGAAGGAGGAGTGAAGCTGGTTTGCACAAAGCCGTTCCAGTGGTGTTTTCCCCAGGTAGGCTCACTGCGTGCTTTCCATTGCATGTGATGGATTTCGGTGATCGCCTGCGCCCAGCTTGCCGCCAGCGAATCAAGGATTGCATGACCCTGTTCAGCGGTCGCGCCGGTCGGGTCGCCGATCACGCCACTCGGACCAAAATCATAGGAAGCCCAGGCGGCGGCAGGACGGCCTGATGACAGCGTCGGGCATGGGAACTCCGGCGGATAATTAGCGACCGCGTGTTCGATGTGGACACATTCCGGTGCCAGCGCCAGCATCACCGCTGTTTCGCTGTGACCGGCGTGCATCGCCATTTTTTGCTCCAGCGGACTCAGGAACTGGTTTTCGACATTCGGCACGCGGAACACGTCGTGCGGGATCATGATCATGTCGCCGTGACGCAGGCGCATTTCCCGCGAGGCCATTTGCAGCACCTGCGGTTGTCCGCCGTGACCGTTAATCATCAGCAGCTTGCGGAATCCCGCGCGGTACAGCGATTCGGCAATTTCTAAAATCGTCTGCAACAGCGTGTCGCCGGTTAAGGTCAGCGTACCGGGGAAATTCAGGTGTTCGTCAGATTTTCCGTAGGTGATCGGAGGAATGGCGTAAGCCGGAATATCTTTTGCCAGCCGCGCCAGCGCGTGACCCGCCACACCGGAGGAGATCACGCTGTCCACCGAACACGGCAGATGCGGCCCGTGTTGCTCAATCGCGCCGGTCGGCAGGACGATCACCGTATTGGCTTTATCAGGCAGGGCAGCGATGGCCGTCCAGCTCAGAAAAGGGAGAAAACGATTTGCAGGAATATAGCCGTTAATCATGCTGTGCCTCGTGGTCTGACATTATTGGGTTGAGCGGGATTGCGGTAACCACGCAGTGGCTTCGACTTCAATCAGCACCCCGGCATCTGGCAGCATTTCACTGACCTGCACCACGGTGGAAACCGGCGGTTGTCCGGGATAAAAAAGTTTTCTGACCCGGCTGTAATACGGGAAGTGATCGAGATTGCGAAAATACTGCACCAGTTTGATCACATCGCTCATTTGCCCGCCCGCGTCTTCAATGGTGTGGCGGATGCTTTCCAGCACATACCAGCTTTGGGCGAGGATCGGCCCCTGTTTGGCATCGGTGGAGAATTCGCCGGTTTCGCCCAGCAGCAGCCGCGCTTCGGCGGGGATATCCTGAAAACCACGCACGATTGTTGCTGTCTGCGGGTTGACGGGAATGATGCCGGAGAGAAAAACGAAATCACCGGCGCGACGCCATGCTGCATATCTGGCGAGCGGTTTGCCCGCTCCCGCTTCAAGACTCATGGGATAACTCCTGATTCCAGGTGCGTTGGTGGGTCAGCCTGCCGTGGCGGATAACCAGGCGGGCTGCGCTGTGTTAAGGCCAGGTCAGGCTGTCGCTGCCCGGAAAGAGAACCAGACTGGCATCACTGCCGGGAGAAAGCGGCAGTCCGCCCTGATCATCACCGGTCAGGGCGGCGACATCGCAAATAAGCCGTGACTGCTGATCAAAAACGTCATCCAGCTGAAGCGCGAACAGGGCGCAGGTCAGCGTATCCAGCGGGTCATAACTGCCCGCCGGACAAAAAGCGTCCTGCACGTTATCGCAGCCGAGCAGCAGCGGAACGCCCGCCGTCTGCGCTTCTTTCAGCAGGGTGATGCCGCGCTGGCGCGGCGTGCGGCCGGTGACGGCATCCTGTAACAGCAGGTTGGTCATCGGCAGCGCAATCAGGGTGACGCGCTGCGCCGCCAGCAAACTCAGAATCTCCTGCGCCTGTTGTTCACTGCCCGAAGCCAGCGCACAGCCGTGGCTGCAACAGATGTGGCTGCTGAAATCAGTTTGTGACAGGTAATCAGCCAGCCAGCTCAGGCCGTGCGCCACCGGCGAAAGCTCTTCGTCGATATGCAAATCCAGATTCAGTTTCCAGCGTGAGGCACTTTGCATCAGATTGCGCATCGCCGCCGGATCCCAGTTTGAGGAGTGGATAAATCCACCGAGCAGACAATGCTTTCCGCTTTCTGCGACTGCGCGGGCAATGCGGTCAGCCGCACCGGCGTCGGCGAAAAAGCTCAGCGGTGCCAGTGCCACCCGTTCCAGTGTGACGCCCGTGTGCGGCATCTCGCCCAGCTCCAGCCAGGCCAGCGGCGGAGCCACGTCGAACCAGTCAATGTGGGTGCGTAAACGGGTCACACCATTCGCGGCTGCCCACGCCAGACCCTTGCGGGCACGCTGACGCAAATCATCCGCCGTCCAGTGCTGACGATCCTGATGCAGGGTTTCAATTGCCGCCAGCAGACCGGGTGTCGACGGGCGGCTGCGGGCAATGGTGAAGGTTTTATCGAGATGTGCGTGGGGTTCAATCAGCCCCGGCAGCGCCAGTGTGCCGTGCGCGTTCCACAAATCATTTTGATCTGGCTGACAAGGCGTCACGGATGCAATTTTGCCTGCGTCAAAACGCAGATCTGCCGTAACCGGTTCGCGAGCCTGTAAAGGCCATCCGGCGGGAAGCAGCCACGCGGGCAGACGAACGTTAGCAATGCCGTTCAGCGGTGTGGCGGAATCAGGTAGGTTCATTGTGTCGCTCCGCGTTGACATTACAGGTCGAGAACCAGAACGGGACTTTTGGATCGCGAACAGCACAGCGTTATTTGCGTGTTCTCCGCTTTCTCTTCATCTGTCAGCACGCAGTCGCGGTGATCGGGAATACCGTCGATCACGTCAGTAATACAGGAACCGCAAATACCCTGTTCGCACGACAGCATAATATCGACTCTGGCGCTTAATAAGACTTCAGCAATGCTCTGTTTCGGGCCGACTAAATAACGTTGCCCGGTGGAGTTAAGCTGGATATGAAATGCCTGATTTTCTGCATCCTTATCAATATTCGCATTACTGAACCGCTCGAAAGATAATTGATTTTCCTGCCAGTGATGGGTGCGCATAATGTCTTCAAGGCGCTGAATAAATCCGTCCGGGCCACAGGCCACTACCCGCGTATTCTCATCCGGCTGACATAAACTCAGCGGCGTGTTATGGCGCAGGGAATCGTTTGCGCTGCTGTCATGTATAAAGACATTTTTCGCTAAGGCGGGCGCAGTTAAGCGCAGCAGAAACGCGATGTGTTCACTGTCTGAAACAAAGTAATGCAGTTCAAATTCAATCTGTTGATTTGCAATATATTCCGCCATTGCCAGCAGCGGCGTGATGCCGATACCACCGGCAAAGAAGAGATATTTACCGGCGTCGGACAAAGGGAAATGATTGCGCGGTGCCGAAATGGTCAGGCTGTCGCCGGGGCGAAAATGATGATGAATAAAGTGCGAGCCGCCGGTGGAGTCTTCCGCCAGTTTCACGCAGATTTCGTAATACTCCCCGTTGCCGTTTTCACCGCAAAGAGAATATTACCGCGGACCGAGTTCCGGAATAAAAACGTCAATGTGTGCGCCGGGAGAATAAGGCGGAAATAGATTTCCTTCCTGCGAAATAAGCTGCAAGGAAATATTTCCCGCACCATTTAACTTCACAGTTTTAATTATGACAGGAATTAATCCGGCATCTTTCATCGTCATTTACCGTATTTTCTCTGATGAATCATTCATAAAAGGGGGCATCGATCCGTTCACCGCATAACCCGCTGTCTTAAGTACATTACTGCGCAGAGCCGGGCTGTTAAGCGGTGAAACGATTGTTCCCGTTGCATTGAAAGCTACGTTATTGTTATAAAACTGTTGCGTCCAGCGCTTTGATTCGCACATCCCGTTGCATAAAAGAGAGCACTCCCTATGTTCGCATTCTCCCGATTTTTGCTGTACTTCACCGAGGTTGCCCGTCAGGGATCGTTTCGTAAGGCGTCCGAAACCCTGCATGTTGCCGCATCGTCAATTGACCGGCAGATATTGCGGGTTGAAAAGGAACTGGCGATGCCGCTGTTTGAACGTCATCCCACAGGTTTACGGCTGACGGCGGCGGGGGAGCTGTTGCTGCATTCTGCCAATAACTGGAAAAAGGATTTTTCGCGTGTTCTGGAACAGCTCGACGATCTGCGCGGGTTGCGGCGCGGGCACGTACGGATTGCCACCATTGATGCCATCAACCGGCAATTTTTCTCGTCGATGCTCAAAAAAGTGCACGTCGATTATCCGAATATTTCGTTCACGCTGACCACTATGAATAACGTGGATATTCAGCAGGCGCTGATGTCCGGCGATGCTGACTTCGGACTGATGCTGAATCCGCAAAGTTCCCGTGAGTTGCAGGTGCGCGCTTTCGCCGAAATTGAGCTGGGCATTGTGGTGCCCAAAGGGCATCCGCTGGGCGACAGAAGCGGCGTGCGTTTCAATCAGTGCATGGAATATCCGTTTATCCTGCCCGCCGCACCGCTGATGCTGGCCGAACCGGTGCAGGCGCTGATGAATATCAACGGTGACAGGGTTCGCGAAGTCGCGGTGTCCAATAACATCCACATGATCCGTTCGCTGATTAAAGAGAAAATGGGCATCGGCATTCTGTGCTGGCTCGATATCATGGATGAAGTGGAAAGCGACGAGTTGCAGTTTATTCCGCTGACCGATCCGCAATTAAAAACCTTCACGCTGTCCCTGTGCGTTGCCCCTTCACGGCAGCTTTCTCTTGCCGCTTCGATGATGCTCAAACAACTGGAGATGTTATTCAGCCAGATCCAAACGGCGGGGCGTGAACGGCACTGATTGCACGCTTTTGGTGCCTCACGCTCTGTGATGAATCAAAGGTTGCAGGGCGTGAGACGTAATTATCCCGACAAGGCGCAGGGAAAGCGCATCTGCGAAGTTGGCATCGTTTTTGTATAGTTAGAAGTGAGTAGAAGCGGTCAGTGCAGGCAACTGCGCGGGACATTGCTCAGCAACCATTTCGCGGTTCATTTTGAGCCGGTCAGGGGGGCTGAGCCGCGTTTGCTTATCCTCCCTCCGGCGATGATTAGGAGAGGAGCAATGAAGTCAATTTCCCGCATTCCCCTGTCTTGCTGCGTGCTGAGCACGCTGATTGCTGGTGCTTTCTCACTGTCGGCGCAGGCCGATGAGAAAATCGCGCTGCTGACTTCCTGGTACGCGCAGGCTGAACAGGGCGGCTATTATCAGGCGCTGGCGACGGGCATTTACAAACGTTACGGGCTGGATGTCAGCATTCAGTCCGGTGGCCCGCAGATTAACGGCATGCAGTTGCTGTTATCCAAACGCGCTGACGTGATTATCGGTTATGACCTTCAGTTGCTCGAATCGGTGCAGCGCGGTTTTCAGGCCAAAGCCATCGCGGCTCCCTTCCAGTTCGACCCGCAGGGATTACTGACCCACGCCTCCGTGACGTCGCTCGACGGCCTGAAAGACAAAACTATTCTCGTTTCCAGCTCCGGGCAATCGACCTGGTGGCCGTGGCTTAAAGCGCGCTATCAGCTCAGCGATTCTCAGGTTCGCCCGTACACCTTCAATATTCAGCCTTTTGTCGCGGACGATAACGTGGCGCAGCAGGCGTACGTCAGCTCTGAAGTGTTTCAGGCGCAAAAGGCAGGTGTGAAATCCAATTTCTTCCTGTTCTCTGAGCACGGCTATCCGCCTTATGGCGGCATTCTGATCACCCGTCCTGATCTTATCAGCAGCCGCAAAGAGGCAATGGCGAAATTTGTGCAGGCATCAATGGAAGGCTGGGTGAGTTATCTGCAAAACCCGTCAGCCGGTAACGCGCTGATCAAAAAGGATAACCCGAAGATGACTGACGACCTGCTGGCCTGGGGCGTTCAGCAAATCAAAGAGCATCACCTGATTGACGGCGGCGATGCGGCGACGCAGGGCTGGGGCACCATGACCGAAGCGCGCTGGCAGAAAACCCGCGATTTCATGGTCAACGCCAAACTGCTAAACGCAGATACCGACTGGAAGCAGGCGTATACCACCGAATTTGTTGAGCACATGCAGGTTAAACCATGAGGAGCGTTGCGATGTCATCTGACTCTTTACTGATTAAAAATGCTCACGCCATTCTGACCGGGCTTCCGGGCGACGCAGCGCGTCACGCCGGGCCGGATATTCGTGTGCGTCATGGCGTGATTGAGGCGATGGGCTCCCTGACGGCATTGCCGGACGAACGGCTGGTTGATGCCCGCGACTGCGTGGTGTATCCGGCGTGGGTCAACACTCACCATCATCTGTTTCAGTCATTACTGAAAGGCGAACCTCAGGGGCTGAACAAAAGCCTGACCGCGTGGTTAAGCGCCACACCTTATCGCTTTCGCGCCACGTTCGATGAATCCACATTCCGTCTCGCGGTACGTATCGGCCTGACAGAGTTGCTGCGTTCCGGTTGCGCGACGGTGGCGGATCATAATTACCTTTACTGGCCGGATATGCCGTTTGATACCTCGGAAATTCTGTTCAGCGAAGGGGAAGCGCTGGGAATGCGCATTGTCTTATGCCGTGGTGGCGCAACGCACGGGCGGGCGATTGAGAAAGATTTACCGCAGGCGCTGCGACCGGAAAATTTCGATGATTACATGGCCGACATGGAACGGCTGGTGGGGCGTTATCACGATCCGAAACCGACGTCGCTGCGCCGCGTGGTCATGGCACCGACTACCTTGCTGCATTCTGCGCCCGGCGCGCAGTTGCGCGAAATGGCCAAACTGGCGCGCAGTTTAGGGATCCGCCTGCACAGCCATCTGTCGGAAACGGTGGATTATCTCGATGCAGCGCGTGACAGATTCGACATGACGCCGGTGCAGTTTTGCGCCGAACACGACTGGCTGGGGGACGACGTCTGGTTTGCGCATCTGGTTAAGTTACTGCCGCAGGAGATCGCCATGCTGGGACAGACCCGCACCGGCATTGCGCACTGTCCGCAAAGCAACGGACGTCTGGGCAGCGGCATCGCCGACCTGCTGGCGCTGGAACAGGCGGGCGTGCCGGTTTCGCTGGGCGTAGACGGCGCGGCATCCAACGAAGCCGCCGACATGCAAAGTGAAACGCATGCCGCGTGGCTGTTACAGCGCGCCCGGAAAGGCATGCTGGCGACACCGCGCTATGACGGCGGCACTTTTGAGGGCGGCGGCGATGCGGCATCCATCGAAGATGTGGTTCGCTGGGGCAGCGCGGGCGGGGCGCAGATCCTCGGTCTGCAACAGAGCGGCACCGTGCAGGCCGGCATGCTGGCGGATATCGCCATTTACCGGCTCGACGACCCGCGTTATTTCGGCCTGCACGACATGGCAATCGGCCCGGTGGCCTGTGGCGGTCGCGCCTCACTGAAGGCACTGATGATCAATGGCCGCGTGATCGTCGAAAACGATGTCATCCCCGGTCTGGATCTGGACGCCATGCGCCATGACGCGATGTCTGCTGTCCGTACCCTGCAACAGCGCGCTGCGCGCTAACCCCATTGATTAAGAAGGATAAGAATAATGACGCAATCAACTCACACACCGTCAGCTCAAAAAGCAGGTTATGTATTACAGGAACTGGAAAAAGAAGCCGGAATGGGCGCGATGGGCGAAGAGACGTTTGCCCGTGAAGTCCGTTGCATAGACCTGTCAGATTTCGAAAACCGTAAAAGTGAGATCGCCGATGAACTGTGGAAAGCAGCCGTTGAAATCGGCTTCTTCCAGGTGAGCAATCACGGCATCGCACTGAGCGATATCCGTCAGGCATTCAGCATGACGGAAGATTTCTTCTCGCTGCCCGACGCGGTAAAAGCGCAGTATCCGCTGGCGCGTAACGCTGGCTGGGAGAATAAATCACAGGTGCGGCCGTCAACCAAAACGCCGGATCAGAAAGAGTCCTATCAGATCACCCGCCCGCTGATGGACAAGCTGTGGCCAGGCGAACAGGAACTGCCGGCGTTCAAAGACACGATGCTGAGTTTTGAATCGCAATGCTGGCAACTGGGCATGAAATTGCTTTCCTGTTTCGCACTAAAACTGGGCTTCCCGGAGCACTTTTTCGAGCAGGCGCACAATCCGGACGAGCAAACCTACCAGAGTACGCTGCGTATGCTGCACTACTATGCCACCGAACAGTCGGAGCAGGGCATGTGGCGCGCCGGTGCGCATACGGATTTCGACTGCCTGACGCTGCTTTTCCAGCGTCCCGGTCAGGGCGGATTGCAGGTTTGTCCGGGCAAAGACAGCGAAAGCCAGCAATGGACCAGCATCGAGCCGCGCGAAGAGGTGATCACCTGCAACATCGGCGACATGCTGATGCGCTGGAGCGACGATCAGTTACCATCAAACTTCCATCGCGTCAGAAGCCCGCTGCCCGGTGAATATCAGGGCGCGCGCTACAGCCTGGCATTTTTCTGTCAGGCCAATAAAGACGTCGAAATTCTGGGGCCGCAGGCGAAGTATCCGGCCATCAGTGCCGAAGACTATCTGCAACAGCGCATTCAGGCGAACTTCGCTAAGGGATAAGCAGAACCGGTAAGCCCAAGCCCGCTGAAGTTTTCTGAGGCGGGCTTTTTTATCGGGCACAATTCGATGACTAAGAACCGGTCACTCAGCATTCAGGTTCTCCGGCCTGTATAGGCTTAAAAATTACGGTTATAATCGCTGAAATTTTTCAACGGATTTAGAAACAACGATGTCAAAACTCACCTTACAAGAACAGTTGCTGAAAGCGGGATTAGTCAGCAGCAAAAAGATGGACAAAGTGCAGAGAACGGCAAAAAAGTCACGCGTTCAGGCACGTGAAGCCCGTGCGGCTGTGGAAGAAAATAAAAAAGCGCAGCTTGAGCGTGATAAACAGCTGAGCGAAGAACAGAAGCAGGCGGCGCTGTCTAAAGAGTATAAAGCTCAGGTAAAACAGCTGATTGAAATGAATAAAATCGTCATTTCGAAAGGCAATATCGATTTCAACTTTACCGACGACAAACTGATCAAACGCATCGCCGTGGATAAAACCACTCAGGCGCAGCTGATCAGCGGTCGTCTCGCTATTGCGCGTCTGGTTTCTGAAAAGAGCGGCGAGAGCGAATACGCCATTATCCCTGCCAGCGTAGCGGATAAAATCGCGCAGCGTGATGCCAACAGCATTGTATTAAACAGCGCACTGAGTCAGGAAGAGCAGGACGAAGATGATCCGTATGCAGATTTCAAAGTGCCAGATGATTTGATGTGGTAAAACCAAAAGCCCGTTTA